>CAZJEJ010000041.1:0-18853 GCA_964544945.1 uncultured Gammaproteobacteria bacterium
TTACTATCGAGGGGCACCGACCTGAAAATGGCCAAAATAATAAAACGACCCTTCCTTTGTTCGAACCTGTAGGGCCGAATTTATTCGGCCGGTTGCGTTTCTCTAATCATTAATGGCCGAATGAATTCGGCCCTACAGGTATAAATTTTAAAAACCAGCAAAAACTAAACATCCACAGCCACAAGTTCCAACGGCCGCTTCGAAAACTGATTAAAACGCCAACACAGAAGACTGGCGGTTACCATTAGACCAAGAGCCAGCCCCCACCATAATCCGGCTCCACCATAACCGTAGGGAAATGCAAGCATGGACCCGCCGCCAATACCCAGTATCCAATAGCCAAAACCTGCTATCCACAGGGGCGCAATACTGTCTTTGAGACCACGCAGGGCGCGGGCGGCTATTGCCTGCAGGCCATCGAATACCTGGAATATGGCGCCAATCATCAGGAATTGAGCGGCAAGCTTCGAAACTTCGACAAAACCCGGGTCGGCGGGAGTGATAAAAATTCGGATTATCTGGTCTGGAAACCCAAGCGGAATGACCACCAGGATGGTAAGCAATCCAACGCCGAGGGTCATACCCAGGTGGCCCGCGCGGCGAACCGCCTTAATATGATTACGACCAACCGCGTGTGCAACGCGCACCATAGTTGCCTCGGCGAGCCCCAGTGCAATAACAAAAGGAATACCGACCCAGGACATGACCACTTCGTAGGCTGCCAGTGTTTTGGCGCTGATCACGCCAGAGAGTATAGATACCGCGATGAACAGACCGGCTTCAAGAAAAACAAGACCGGAAACAGGAACGCCAAGTCGAAATATTTCGGCGCAAGTGGGCCAATGCAGTCGCCAGGCTCCCTGGAAAACCCCATAGCCACGCAGCCTGGGTTTTCGATAGACATACAGCGCCAGGCTGAGAAACATCAGCCAGGTGACTATTGTCGTCGCAAGTCCGGCGCCGAACAGGCCCAGCGCCTTCATTCCAGGACCACCGTGAACCAGCCAGATAGTTAACAGGTAATTGAGAAAAACCGCACCCACGCTAATCACCATAACTGCAAGCGGCTGGGCCAGGGCAGCGGTGAAATTTCTAAATACCGCAAACCAGAGTACCGGCAGGACCATGCCACTGATGCCACGCAAATAGGGAATAGCGAATTCGATTACCACTGGATCCTGCCTGGTGGTAATGAGTACCAGGTCAAGATTCCAGATAATTACCATGGTTGGAATACCAATCATACTAGCGACGATCAACCCTTGCTTCACGGATAGTCCAACCTCGGATTTTTTCCCCGCTCCTTCGGCCTGTGCCGCAAGCACACCGATGATCGAGAGTAAGCCCATGAGTATTACGAGAATTTCGAACGACAGATCGCCGGCGATACCGACAGCGGCGAGCTGCAGGTATCCGAGCTTGCCCACCACCATTTTTGTCGTGATGAACATCGCATACTCTGCCAGGTAAGCCGCGGATAGTGGAAATGCGATCATCAGGAAATATCGAATTTCGGTTTTTATCGGTGGCAAGGAGGGGTTCAAAATTGGCAGACGCAAAAGACTGCCATTTTAATGATTTGCGTCTTTTAGGATAGATTTATCGTTATAAAATTTATCGTTCCCCGGTCCATATGATCAATACTAAAAACGAACAGGGTATTTTTAATGCTAAACATGCGGTGACAGAGCTCGATTGACTTTAGATTTCTCAAACTTACAATGGCTGAAAACCCTGCGGGGTTTTTTTACAGTGGTACGTGATATACCGAAGTATCGTGCTACTCCAATAACAATCATCGGACTGTCAAGTATTTAGGAGACAATTATGAAAGTATTAGGAAAGATCGCTATCGTGGCATTTATAGCCACGTTATTTAGCTCGGGGTCGGCACTCGCGGCCGAGCAGCAATTTGTAACCATAGGTACCGGTGGCGTGACTGGTGTTTACTACCCAACCGGTGGCGCTATCTGTCGACTGGTAAACAAGGGACGCAAGGAACACGGTGTTCGCTGTTCGGTTGAGTCAACCGGGGGATCCGTATACAACATCAACACAATTCGTGGTGGTGAACTGGACATGGGCGTTGCGCAGTCTGACTGGCAGTTTCACGCCTACAACGGTTCTGGGAAGAAGGCTTTTATTGATGCAGGTCCATACAAGGAACTGAGGGCTGTATTTTCGGTACACCCAGAGCCCATTAGTATCGTTGCGCGTAAAGATGCCAATATCAAGCACATAAGTGATCTGGTCAATAAGCGCGTCAATATTGGAAATCCTGGATCAGGTACTGAAGCGACCTGGAATGTCGTGTGGAACGCAATGGGATATACAAACAAGGATCTTAAGCTGGCGTCTCAGATGAAATCCTCTGAAACACCTGGCGCATTGTGTGACAACAAGATAGATGCGTTTTTCTGGTTGGTTGGAAATCCGGCAGCCTTGAACAAGGAAGCGACGACAACCTGTGATGCTAACTTTGTTGCGGTCGATGGGCCTGCGGTAGATAAGCTGGTCAACAAGTTTCCCTTTTATGGTACAACAGTAATACCTGGTGGCATGTATCGCGGTAACCCGAACGATACACCGACTTTCGGTGTACTGGCTACGTTTGTATCGTCTACTGCCACTTCGGCTGACACCATTTATGCGGTTGTAAAGAGTGTTTTCGATAACTTTGAATCGTTCAAAAAGCTACACCCTGCATTTGCTAATCTGACTGAAAAAGAAATGATTACCAAGGGTATATCTGCTCCTCTACACGAAGGTGCAATCCGCTACTACAAGGAACGTGGCTGGATGTAATCCAACGGCAATAACAAGGGGGCCTGCGTTTTGTTTGGCCCCTTTGTTTATTCAACTCAAGCTGCACCACAGATTCTGGGCCCCTGGGTTGAGTTTAATAAGGAAAATAAGCCCCCTGTAATATTTACAATACTTAAGGCGTCTCAGAATTTGTCAGAGGCTCTATAAACAATAACACGCCTGAAAGAGGAGAGACCGCAATGGTCGAACAAGCAGAAAAACCACCTGCTTCAGATGCCGAACTGGAGGCGATGATAGCCGCCACTGATACTGGCGCGCGTAGCCCCACGGGTGGTGTTGGTAAGCTTATTGTAGTAACCGCGTTTAGCTGGTCTTTATTTCAGTTATGGATTGCTTCGCCTCTGCCCTATCTGGATGTGTTTTCCTCATGGTTGCCGGTATTGAATAATACCGATACTCGATCAATTCATCTTGCCTTTGCAGTCTCCCTGGCTTTTCTGGCCTACCCAGCGCTAAAAAGCTCGCCTCGCGACATGATTCCCTTTCAGGACTGGATAATGGCCTTTCTCGGTATCGTTGTGACCATGTATTTGTCGGTTTTTGCCGTGGCGTTGGGTGAACGGCCCGGATTGCCAACCACCATGGATTTGGTTATTGCAGGTATTGGCATGGTACTCGTGCTGGAGGCAGCCCGGCGCGCACTGGGGCCGCCGTTGATGATAATCGCTGGAATTTTTCTCGCCTATGTATTTTTTGGACACCTTGGTCCAGACATTATTGCCTGGAAAGGTGCGTCTTTCGGTAAAGCAATGTCGCATATGTGGCTTAGCCAGGAAGGAGTGTTTGGTGTCGCGCTAGGTGTGTCTACGTCAATGGTGTTCCTGTTTGTGCTGTTCGGTTCAATGCTTGAAAAGGCTGGGGCCGGTAATTACTTTATCTGGGTAGCTTTTTCTTTGCTAGGTCATATGCGCGGTGGTCCGGCGAAGGCAGCCGTGGTTTCCTCTGCCTTGACGGGTCTGGTTTCCGGTTCGTCAATCGCCAACGTTGTAACCACCGGCACCTTTACGATTCCGCTGATGAAGCGAGTGGGATTTTCGGCTGAGAAGGCTGGAGCGGTAGAGGTGGCATCGTCGACCAATGGTCAACTGACACCACCAGTCATGGGAGCTGCGGCATTTCTGATGATAGAGTTTGTTGGCATTTCTTATATAGAAGTCATCAAACACGCCTTCCTGCCAGCGGTCATCGCCTACATTGCCCTGGTATACATCGTACACCTGGAGGCATCGAAGGCGGGTCTGGAGGGTTTGAAGAAGGCCGTTGAGAATACCCTGATGCGTAGCCTGATCGTCTATACCACGGTTATTCTCGGGATCATTATATTGTCGGGTATTAGCTACTATGGATTCGGCTGGTTAAAAGACGTGGGTGGTGATTATACTTTCTGGATAGCGTCCGTCATCGTGCTGATTATCTATGTATGCCTGGTCAAGTACTCGACTAAATTTCCGGAGTTGGGGCGCAGTGACACGATCAAAGAATTGCCCGTACCAGGACCTATTGTTAAAGCCGGCCTGTATTTTTTATTGCCGGTCGCAGTTTTAGTCTGGAGCTTGACCGTCGAGCGCCTTTCTCCCGGACTGTCGGCCTTTTACGCCACAATATTCATGGCTATCGTGCTACTCACGCATAAACCGCTGAAGGCATTCTTTCGCGGAGAGAGCCAACTAGGGGCGTATTTCAAAGAATGTCGTACCGATTTTGCCGATGGCATGGTCTCTGGCGCCAGGAATATGATAGGTATCGGTGTGGCGACTGCCTGCGCGGGCATTATTCTCGGTACTGTCACGCTGACCGGTATCGGCCTGGTGTTGGCCGAGTTCGTAGAGTTCATCTCGGCCGGTAATTTGATCCTGATGTTGATATTTACCGCAGCCATCAGCCTGGTACTGGGCATGGGCCTGCCGACCACCGCGAACTACATCGTAGTTTCCTCGTTGATGGCGCCGGTTATCGTTTCGGTCGGCGCCAGTAATGGTCTCATCGTGCCTTTGATCGCGGTTCATTTGTTCGTATTCTATTTCGGTATACTCGCCGATGATACGCCCCCCGTGGGTTTGGCTGCCTATGCGGCGGCGGCTATCTCTGGAGGAGATCCGATTAAGACCGGCATTCAGGGATTTCTCTACGACATCCGTACGGGGATACTGCCTTTCATGTTTATCTTTAATACCGAATTGTTGATGATTGGTATCACCGGCCCGATTCATTTGTTTGTTGTAGTCAGCTCGGCGTTGGTAGCAATGTTGTTGTTTGCTGCCGCGACGCAGGGGTATTTCTTCACCCACAATAAAATATGGGAAACGGTAGCCTTGCTGCTCATCACCTTTACGTTATTTCGCCCCGGATTTTTCATGGATATGGTCTATGACCCACTGGTCAGGGTTGAGGCCAGCAAAATCTATGAAATTGCCGAGCAACAACCGAGAAATGGATTGTTGAGGGTCCACGTTGTCGGCGAGACCCTCGAAGGCGATGTGGTAGATAAGGTGGTAATGCTACCCGTCGGCGAGCCTGGCACTGGTAAGGACAGGCTCGAAATAGCGGCAGGTCTCGAACTGCGGCAGGAAGACGAGAAAATATTTGTAGACAATATCGTCTTCGGTAGCGCTGCCGACAAACAAAAGATTGATTTTGACTGGGAGGTTGTGGACGTGCAAAAAAAGGCCGATCGACCGAATAAGCGCTGGTTTTATATTCCGGCCCTGTTACTCCTGGTGCTCATCTGGAAAACCCAGACCAATCGGCGAGATCGGGAAAAAATTATCCCGGCAGCAGGAGCCAGTCATGTATAAAAATATTCTGTATCCAGTAGATCTGGAACATACCGCCGAAGCCGAAAAAGCTTTGAAAATTGCGATTGACGAAGCGAGACGATCAAAAGCAAAACTCGTTGTGATGACCGTCGCGACGGGTTTTGGAATGCCTATTGTTGCTTCATTCTTTGATGATAGTACCGTAAAGAATGCACTGAAAGAGGTTGCTCGCCATCTGAAGCAGTTCGTGGATGAAAATATTCCGGATGATATTGAAACCAACGCTATCGTCGTCGAAGGAAATCCTGCCGAGTTGATATTAAAACAGGCTCGAAAAAATGATATCGACCTGATCGTGATAGCCTCGCATAATAATCAGATCGAAAACTTGTTGCTGGGTTCCTGCGCCGCCAAGGTGGTCAGGCATGCGCAATGTATTGTGACGGTGGTCAAATAGACGGATACAATTTAAAGTAAGCGCGGCGTGACTCCCCTACTAATCGGGCTGGTTCTTTTTGCAGCCCTCTTGCATGCCAGCTGGAATGCGATGGTCAAGTCCGGCGGTACGCCGGAATACAGTATTGCATCGTATCAATTGATCGGTGCGCTGGTTTGTCTGCCCTTGTTATTGCTGGTGCCGTTGCCATTGGCTGAAAGCTGGCCGATGATCCTGCTCTCGGTTTTTTGGCACAATATTTATTATTTTACCCTCGCCAAATCTTATCGTACCGGCGACCTGTCGCAAATTTACCCGTTATTTCGTGGCCTTGCCCCGGTGCTGGTAGCGGTGGGCGCGACAATATTTGCGCAGGAATGGTTGTCCCCCGGATCGATGATCGGGATTGGCCTGATTAGTTTGGGTTTGATTAGCATTACCCTGCTGGGTGGACAGTTTGGTAGAATTTCGCCGCAGGCATTGCGCTGGGGGCTGGCTACCTCTGTATTGATCGCGGCTTATACTGTGACCGACGGTCTCGGGGTACGCGCCGCGGGTAATAGCCTCAGTTATATCCTCTGGTTATTCGTGCTTGAGCCCTGGCCTATTTGCCTGAAACTGTTACTGACTGATCGTGGTGGATGGTTTGCCTACCTGCGACAGAAACCAGCGAAAATTGTTGCCGGAGGGCTGGCATCGTCGAGTGCTTACGGGCTGATCATATTTGCCATGGGCCTGGGTTCGATGGCCATGGTCTCGTCACTGAGGGAAACCAGCGTTATCTTCGCGGCTTTAATCGGAACCCTGATATTCCGCGAGCCCTTCGGACGCCAGCGAATCTTCGCTGCTATTTTGGTCAGCATCGGAATCGTTTTGATTCGATGGCTGGCGTGATGATTTTTTCGGCTGTATATTAGCGGAAGTTGATTATTTTTCGCACGGCGAATGCGCTCGCTCATTAAACCAGGCCATACTTATCGATGCTTACCGACTCGTTTCCGACTGTTAATCTCAGTCACAAGCCAACCTCGCTAGAACGACTGGATAATCTCAGCGCCGATTACCATACCAATATCTGGATTAAGCGCGATGACTGCACCGGCCTCGCATTTGGCGGTAACAAGAGCCGGCAGCTCGAATACTATATCGGGCATGCAAAATCTCTGGGCGCAGATACGTTGCTTACCACGGGTGCGGTGCAATCCAATCACGTGCGCATGACAGTCGCGGCAGCGCGCAAGATGAATATGGATATTGAGGTTCAACTTGAGCACCGTGTCGCACGCGACCAGGTCGAATATCATCACTCCGGCAACCCATTTCTGGTCAGGCTCATGGGGGCAAAAATTCATTACTACCCGGTCGGTGAAGACGAAGAGGGTGCCGACCAGGCGTTGATCGACCGCGCCCAGGCATTAAGGGCTGAAGGAAAAAACCCATACGTAATCCCGTTATCTAATGCGGCGGCGCCTTACGGTGCGCTGGGTTATGTCGAGGCAGCAGAAGAAATTTTGACGCAGCTTCGGGCGATGAAAATAGAGCCAGGAATTTTTGTCGTTCCCAGCGGAAGTGCCGCGACACATGCCGGGTTCTTGCTGGGTTTGCGCAGCCTGGGATGTAATGTACCGGTAGAAGGCGTTTGCGTGCGTCGTGATGCGCAAAGCCAGCAGCAGCGGGTGTTTACCAAAATACAATCGGTTATCGATTTAATGGACCTCGACACCCGTGTCGATATAGACGATATTAACTGTAATGACCGGTTCCTGGCGCCGGGATACGGCCTTCTAAACAAACCTACAGAACAGGCGATTTCGCTAATGGCGCGTCGGGAGGGAATTTTTCTCGATCCCACATACTCGGGTAAAGCATTCGCTGCGTTAGTTGAATTGCTCGAATCTAGTCGCTATGGCCCGGATGAGCACGCCGTATTTTTGCATACTGGCGGCACGCCCTCACTATTCGGTTACCCCGAGCTGGTGGGCGGTGAACGCGAAGTACCTTAAATAATAAACTGGGGGGGATGGTTGTACGCCGCGCGACAAACTGGTTTAGCCCTTTATCGATCCCTCGGGTTCTTTTATTATTGGCGCCAGTGCTAATATCCTGTCGCTATAACCAGTAGGATTAACTTACTGGCTAGCAAATAGCTTACTAATTTTTCTCGTTAGAGAATTACCCGCTGAATCTCCGGTATGACCTTGTATCGATTTCCCCTGGCTTTGTTGCTCGGGCTTGTCGCCTCTACCAACAGCACAGGAGGCGATCTGGGTGAAATCGGTTTCTTGTGTGTCATCCAGTGAATTCTCTGCAGAATCGTTCTGCTGATCGTATCTTGATAATGTTGTTGTGATGCTCATTTCTTAATGCCTGACTAATCCGACATTAAATGTTACATTAAACGGTCGATTTTTAAGCCAAAAAACTAAATTTGTCTCACTAAATCACTGGTTAAGTCGCTAATTTGTGAGGCAGCTCACAAAAATTGGGTTCATTATCTTATTGATAGTTACTTAATTATGGTGAATAGTTTTACTCGGACGACAACTCGTAGTAAATATATATAGAAAATGCAAAAAAGCATTAATTATCTCTCCGTGTCGGTTTGGCGTGGTGATGCCAGCGCTGGTGAATTGCAACAATTTCAGGTGCCTCAACAGGAAAACCAGACTGTTCTGGACCTGGTGACCTGGATACAACGCGAAATCGACCCGGGTCTTAGCTATCGATTTGCCTGTCGGGTCGGTATGTGTGGATCCTGCTCGATGACGATTAACGGAATTCCCCGCTGGGCCTGCCGTACCCACGTACAAAAAGTAGTGAAAAACAATAGCTTGACGATCGAGCCATTACGCAATATGCCGGTGGTCAAGGATCTGGTTTGCGACATGAGTGGTTTTTTTGGCAAGTGGAAACAGGCAGAGGGTCAGTTCCGGGGAGGTAAGTCGCGAGATGAAAGCGTAGTTCGGCTACCACCCGACACCCCCAGGCGAAAGGTCGCCAACGCCGCGATCGAATGCATTAATTGCGCTATTTGCTATGCTGCCTGCGATGTCGTGAGCTGGAATGAAACTTACCTGGGTCCGGCCGCGCTCAATCGCGCCTGGTCGCTGCTTAACGATGAGCGCGATCAGTACCAACTTCCCCGATTGAAGGCGGTCGCCTCTGGCGCGGGGTGCCATAATTGTCATTCACACCAGAGTTGTGCCCGGTACTGTCCCAACGAACTGAATCCGACTGCATCCATCGCGGGCCTGAAACAGATGGCGACGATGGCAGCGTTAAAGGGAGAGTTATAAGCATGCTGGATACCCGCCTGTATCTGTTGCAAAGGATTACCGCGATGATCATTGCACCGCTGGTATTGTTGCATCTGGGGGTAATAATTTATGCCATTCAGGGTGGGCTGGATAGCGCAGAAATTCTATCCCGCACCCAGGGGAGTCTGCTCTGGGGCAGTGTCTACAGTCTGTTCGTAGTAACGGTTTCAATCCACGCGGCGATTGGGCTGCGAGTTATTGCCTATGAGTGGCTGAAAATAAGGGGCTCGGTGCTCGGCGGGATTAGCTGGCTATTATTTGGCCTCCTGATGCTGACCGGGTTACGAGCAGTGTTCGCGGTAGTCGCCTGATGTTACGTCCTGACAGAAATCATACGCTTTGGTTTGCCTTCCTGTTGCACCGAGTCTCCGGTCTTGGTCTCGCACTTTTTTTACCCTTTCATTTCCTTTTGTTAGGCCTCGCGCTGGAAGAGGCCGAAACGATGGATGGACTATTGCGCTGGAGCGATTTAGCAATGGTAAAAGTTGCCGAATTTGGCCTGGTGTTTTTACTCGCAGTTCACCTGTTTGGGGGTATGCGCCTACTCGCGCTCGAATTTTTACCGTGGAGCGACCGACAAAAAACATTCGCCGCGTTTGCACTGGCTGGATCTTTTCTACTGGCCGGCCTGTTTTTAATCCGGGCTATATAGCCTGGAGTGAATAATTAAAGATGACAGTGTATTGAAATTTCAAACCCATAAAACCGATATCCTGATCCTGGGCAGTGGTGGCGCGGGACTTTTTGCAGCATTGCACGCGAAAAAGGCAGCTCCCGGGTTGCAGGTAAGCGTCGCGGTCAAGGGGTTGCTGGGTAAGTGTGGCTGTACGCGCATGGTGCAGGGTGGGTATAACGTTGCACTCAGCCCAGGGGATTCGGTAGAGCGGCACTTCATGGATACCATTCATGGGGGAAAATGGTTGCCACATCAGAATATGGCGATGAAGCTATGCGAAACTGCGATCATCCGCGTGCAGGAGCTGGAAAACGAGCTGGGCTGCTTTTTTGATCGTAATACCGATGGCTCGTTGCATCACAAGGCTTTCGCCGGACAAACCTTCGACCGTACAGTACACAAGGGAGATTTGACCGGTATTGAAATTATCAGCCGTTTGATGGAGCAGGTGCGCGCAATGCCCTTGCAAATGATGGAAGAACACCGTGCGCTCGCACTCATTCCAGATCAGGCAGGCAAGGCGCTTGCTGCGGTATTGATGGTTGATATGCGCAGTGGTGAATTTCACCTGGTGCGCGCCAGGGCGGTTTTACTCGCGACCGGCGGTGGTCCGACCATGTATCGCTACCACACCCCGTCGGGGGACAAATCGATGGATGGCCTGTCGATGGCCTTGCGTGCAGGTCTGGCGCTGCGCGATATGGAAATGGTTCAATTCCATCCAACCGGCCTGCTCGCGGGACTCGATACCCGCATGACCGGTACCGTGCTGGAAGAAGGTTTACGCGGGGCGGGCGGTTATCTGTTGAACGGCGAAGGCGAGCGATTCATGTCAAACTATGACTCGGCCGGCGAGCGAGCTACACGCGATATCGTCAGTCGTGCGATTTATGCCGAAATGCGCAAAGGCAATACTTCTCCCAATGGTGGGGTATTTATCGCGATGGGTCATCTGGGCGCTGACAACGTGGCAAGACAGTTTCCGGGCATGGTGCGGCGTTGTGGAGATTGTGGATTCGATCTCGCTGGTGGCCAGGTCGAAGTGGTGCCTACCGCGCACTATTTCATGGGCGGTGTGGTGGTCGAACCCGACACCCGCTGCGAACTCGCGGGACTTTATGTCGCTGGCGAAGACGCAGGCGGTGCGCATGGCGCCAATCGGCTAGGTGGTAATGGCGTCGCTAATTCCACGGTATTCGGGGGTATTGCCGGTGACGTAATGGCTGCCGATCTCAACGGGGTAAAAGACTGGCAAGATCCGGATCTGTCGAGAGTCGAGGAAGAAATCGAGCGTGTACTGCTGCCATTTAACAGGCCTGCGGGCGATATTAGTTCGATCAGGAGTCGCCTGATGGATATCATGTGGGACGACGTGGGGGTATTGCGAACCAGCGAGGGCTTGCATCGAGGGCTGAAAAAGCTGGGTAGTCTTAAGGCGGAGTTACTCGAAACTGGCCTCACCAGTGATAACCGGGTCTTCAACTTGAGTTGGCATGACTGGCTGAATCTGCAAAGTTTGATCGACGTGTCTGAAGTGATTGCGAGCGCAGCATTGTCACGCGAAAATTCTCGCGGTGCGCACTTCCGCGAAGACTTTAGCGACACCGGTAGCCTGGAAGAATCCTATTTCACCCTGGTGAGGCGGTTGCCCGATAAAATCGAGGTGCAAAGAGCGCCGGTGGAGTTTTCGATCGTTAATCCGGGTGAGTCTGTGCTCGACGACTATGTACCTGCTGCTTCGAGTCAAGGGGGAGACCTATGATAAAACAGAGTCACATCGAACAGGCAGCCCGGCAGATTATGGCTAACGCGGCGATCGATATCCCCGAGGACTACCGACACGGCATCGAGGATATGGCTAAGTGGGAAAAGGGCGACCTTTCCTGCTTCGTACTCGAGACCATGATGCAAAACTGGGACGCGGCGAGTGAAGACCGCCGACCGATGTGTGCCGATACCGGTTTGCCACGCTACTATGTCAAAATCGGTAACGAAGCGAAAATAAAGGGCGGTTTTATCGGTCTTGAAGCGGCTTTACGCTCGGCCACCGCCCGTGCGACACAGGATATTCCGTTGCGCCCGAACCGGGTACATCCGCTCTGGCGCACCGATCACAATAATAATGTTGGTATAAACGCACCGGAAATCGACTGGAGTTTCGAACCCGACGCCGACTGGATAGACATAACCACGGTGCATAAAGGGGGTTTGTTTGGAACCGATTATCGCATGCTGTTCCCGGGTGATGGTATCGATGGAATCAAGCGCTTTTTCCTCGATACCCTGATCGCTTTTGGTAAACGCGGACTCGCCTGCCAACCGGCGATTGTCGGGGTAGGTCTGGGTGGTTCCAAAGATACCACCATGGTGCTCGGCAAGCAGGCGGCCTGTTTGCGCCTGGTCGGGGATCGAAATCCCGATCCGAAGGTGGCCGAACTGGAGTTGGAGTTGAAGAAGCTCGGTAACAGCATCGGTATGGGCGCAATGGGTTTTGTCGGTACCTCGATGGTCGCCGACTGTCACATCGAAGTGGGCTATACGCATACCGGCGGCATGCCGATGAGCGTGCATACTTTTTGCCTGTCGTCTCGTCGCGCAACGGTGCGCATCGACGCGCGGGGTAATGCAAAATACCGAGGCGATCCACAATGGTTTACGCCCTACATGAGAAGAGAGTCGATCGAATGGCCAGTGAAAAAAAGCAGTTCGAAACAGTCAGGCTAAAATTACCAGTCAAGCCGGAGGATTTGACGGGTCTGAAAACAGGCACGGTGGTTTATCTCGATGGTGTGATCTACACCGCGCGAGAAGGGGTTTATAAACGGGTGATCGAAAATGGCGATCCGCTTCCCGAAGGCTTGACCGAGCTGAGCAATGCCAATTTTCATTGCTCTCCGGCGGCGTCGGTGGCGGCCGATGGCTCGTATAATGTTGGCGGAGTGACAGCTACTGCGAGCTTTCGTTTTTCCCAATGGATGGCTGCCTGGTTCAAGTTGTCAAATGCCAAACTGATTATCGGCAAGGCGGGTATGTCGGAGCAGGACTATCGCGATCTGTTTGTGCCGGTCGGGGCGATTTACCTGACCACGGTCGGCTATGGTACCGGGGCCTTACTCGGACGCGGTATTAAACGAGTTCGCGAGGTGCACTGGCTCAAGGAGCTAGGTAACGCGCAGGCGATGTGGGTATTCGAGGTGGAGAATTTTGGTCCCTTCCTGGTCGAGAGCGATCTCGATGGAAACAGCCTGTTCGAGCAGCAGGGCCGGGCAATCAACGCCAATCTGGAGAAACTGTACGAAGGTTTGAAGGCGCCAGCCCTGAGCCGATTTGGGGAGATCAGTGATCGGAAGGATGAGTTGATATAACTAAGCTATGCACGGACTAACGGCTTACCCCAAATTTTACATTAGCTTGCCAGATTATTGCGGCCGATAGCCAGCAACCGGCCGCGACACTTTATAAAAAGATCAAGATAGACCTCATATACGGTATCGAAGTCCAGAAAATTGATGGTGTCGCGATTCTGACCGATAGCGACAATAGCGGGTTAAGCACCAGGGCGCTGTATGGAGATATATTTTTTAGTGCCAAATAGCTTTCACCCAACTCCATTTTTTAGTATGGTGTCCACAACTCGAAGTCTTCAGTGACTACCACATTAGAGGAGCTGGAGTCTAGAGAATACTTGAGGCATACTATAAAAAGTTCCCAGATAAATGTTCGAATCGCTATCTACCAGATTCCTGATTTGACAAAATTAACAGGGATCTAGAAAACAATAATTAAACGGGTCGTGCTCGGGATTAGAATATTATTTTCCGACTCGACCAGATACAACCAGAGGAGAGTAAAGATGAAGAAAATTTCCATACTTACAATTTTGTTAACTGGTTCTGTGATGCTATTTTCGCAAGCCGGTATCGCGGCCGCGAATTGCGGTGAAATCGTCCTTGGATCGGCGATCTCACTAACCGGTAAATACGCGACCAATGGTATCCACGCCCAGAAAGGATACGAATACGGGATTTCAGTCATTAAGGAAAACGGTGGTGTCAAGGTCGGCGGCAAATGCTATAACTTTAAAGTAATCTATTACGATGACGAGTCCAAGGGCGACCGTGGCGCGACGCTGGCGGAACGTTTGATCAGTCAGGATAAGGTTCAATATATGCTTGGACCATATTCCTCGGGGATGACCAAGGCAATTGCGCCTGTCACCGAGAAGTACAAGATTCCGATGGTGGAAGCGGAAGGCGCATCTCGCTCGCTGTTTAACAAGGGTTACAAGTATTTATTCGCAGTATTATCCACTTCGGAGCAGTACCTGGCGCCTGCGCTAGTGCTGGCGGCCGAAAAAGCCAAGGAAATGGGCAAACCTGCATCTTCGGTTAAGGTTGCCGTAGCGGTCGAACAGGATCCTTTCTCACTCGACGTTCGCGCGGGTATATTAGACACGGCAAAGAGCCTCGGAATGAAAGTTATCATCGACGCAGCACTACCGCGTGATCTGTCGGACATGAGCGCGATTCTGACCAAGGTCAAGTTGCTAAAACCCGATGTCCTGTTAATCAGTGGTCACTCGAAAGGAGCGGTAACCGGGGTGCGTCAAATCGGCGAGAAAAATATCAAGGTGCCGATGATCGCATTCACCCACTGTGAAGCGGCAGACGTCACCGGTAAATTTGGTGACACGGCCAATGGCATTTTATGCGCGACCCAGTGGGCTGAAACCATGTCCTACAAGGATAAGATATTCGGATCTGCCGGCGATTACGAGATGAGATTTAAAGTTGCCTATCCTGAATATCGGACCAAGAAGGTGCCTTACCAGACTGCACAGGCTACCGCCGCGATTTATGTATTCAAGGATGCCTTTGAGAGAGCCAATTCAATGGATAAGGAAAAGATACGCGACGCTATTGCAGCAACTGATTTGAAGACTTTTTATGGTGATATCAAGTTTTCTGAGGCCGGCAACAATATCGCCAAGCCCATGGCATTGCGTCAGATCCAGAATGGCCAATACAATGTGGTGGCGCCCTCGGCTTTTGCGTCTCACACGCTGATCTGGCCGCGGTTATAGTAGGTAATCGTTCCTAGAATAAGCAGGATGTTGAATCAACATCCTGCTTTTTTAATTCAAATAGTGTAACAATTCCATGGAACAAGTTCTTTCGAATATATCCCTGCTGTTCGAATTTCCGGTTGTGAACCTGAAAATCGTGATCGATGGCATAATGATCGGCGCGTTGTTTGTATTAGTCGCCTATGGCCTCGCGCTGGTATGGGGCGTGATGAATGTGAAGAACCTGGCCCAGGGCGATCTCGTTATTTCGGGAGGGTATGTGTCCTGGTGGCTAGTAGAGCAGGGATTTCCGGCCTTGCTCGGTGTTCCGGTTGCCTTCATTGTCATGTGGGGAATCGGGTGGGTGGCTTACAAGCTGGTCATCTCGCGAGTGATCGAGCGCGATCTATTCACCTCGTTGCTGGCTACCTTTGGCCTCGCCATCATGATGGCGCAAATCCTCAATTTAATGTTTGGCCCCGATACCCAGGCCGTCGATCTCGGCTATGACACGCTCTATTTCGCCGATGAGTTAATCGATGTGCCGATAGCCAAGTTAATCGGGGTCCTGATGGCGGCGACACTGGCCACAGGCGTTATTATCTTCATGAAGATCAGCCGCATGGGCCAGGCGATTCGGGCAACCGCACAAGATGCCCGCGCGGCCCGGGTCATGGGCATCGACACCGAGAAGGTGTATGCATTCACTTTTTCGTTGAACTCAGCCATTTGCGGCGCAGCCGGGGCGATCATCGTCATGGTCTGGCTGGTACAGCCATTTTACGGTATTTCCTACGCAATTCGTGCCTTCGTTATTGTCACCGCGGCGGGTCTCGGTAATCTGCCGGGTGTCATCGCGGCCGGCCTGGGTATCGGTGTGCTTGAGCAATACGGCGGTCATATATTTGGTATCAGTTATCAGCAGGCGATAGCAGTGTTGTTACTACTGATCATTTTAATCATTCGCCAGATTCAGCAACGGCGTAATCGACAGGTGTTGAAGTAGACGATGGCGATGGCTAAAAACAAAGCTATTTTTTACTCACTGCTCCTGGCCCTCATCTTTATTGCGCCGTTTGTATTTCCTGCTTACGGTACGCAACTGGCGACCCTGTGGCTAATGATTATTGTCGCTTTGACCTGGGATATGACAGGCGGGCAGATGGGCTATAACTCGCTGGGTAATATATTCTTTTACGGCACCGGGATGTATGTCGCAGCGGTGATTTCAATAGCCCTGGTCTACGATGTCAGTGAATACACCAGTGCCGCGGGAGGCGGTATCTACGAGTTTACCGAAAGGCAGTATTTTACCGGTTTGTTTCTCGGTGTAATCGGGGCCGGTATTTTTTGTTCTATAACGGCGGTATTGCTTGGCTATGTTACCTTTGGCCTGCGAGGGCCCTATTTCGCGATCGGTACGCTGGGCGTGGCGATCGCCGCCGGTGAACTGGTTTCCAACTGGAACTGGGTCGGTGGTGGACAGGGTATCGTTTTGCCGATCTACCCGGGCGATCTCGATATAGGCAAAATCTTTTTTTATTTTTCCTTTGCAGCTATAGGCATCTGTGTATTTCTGTTCGTCAAGTGGCTTTACGGCACGCGATTTGGATCGGCGATCAACGCGATTCGCGACGATGAGGAAAAGGCCGACGCAATGGGCATACACACGCTGCGTTATAAACTGATTACCTGGGCGATAGCAGCCTTTTTCGTTGGTATGGCAGGCGGCTTATCGGCTTTTCAACTGATTGCCTTCGAACCGCTGGAAACCGCCTATCAGACTATCAACCTCGGTATTTTCATGGTGGTCGCTGTATTACTCGGTGGCAAGGGCACCCTGTGGGGGCCGGTTATTGGCGCGATTTTATTTCAACTGTTCAAGGAGGTTACCTGGATTTACTTTCTCGGTTGGCAATGGGTTGGGCTCGGCGCGCTGATAATTGTCACCGTGGTTTATTTCCGGGACGGCGTGATGGGCTGGTTAGTGCAGAAGCGCCCCGACTGGTTTGGTACCCGGATGGATGAAAAAGCCGCGGGGCGGATCGAATGAGTTCGATTATCGAAATCCAGGATGTTTCCAAGTTTTTTGGTGGCGTAGTCGCAAACAATGAAGTTTCGATGATAGTCAAAACTGGTGGTATCACCGGGCTGATCGGGCCCAATGGATCGGGAAAAACCACTTTGTTCAATTCTGTCGTCGGCTATCACCCAATCGATGCGGGATCGATCAAATTCGAGGGCAAGGAGATTTCAAAGTTTCCGGTGCAGGAAATTGCTCGTCTCGGGTTATTGCGAACTTTCCAGCAGACACGCATTTATGGGAAGATGAACGGCGTCGAGAATATGCTGATATCGTTGCCACATCGCAAGATGAGCATTTGGGATGCTCTAAAGACCTATACCAGGGCTGATTACGAAAGGGCTGATCAGCTACTCGAGTTCGTCGGGCTATACGAAAAAAGAATGCTGAAAAGCGGCGACCTGTCTTTCGGCCAGCAAAAGCTGCTCGAATTTGCGATGGCCCTGATGAATGAACCCACCTGTCTTTTGCTCGATGAACCAACCGCGGGGATCAACCCGACCCTGATCAATGGCTTGATCGAGCGGCTTAAACGCGCCAATACGGAATTCGGTATTACCCTGTTCATTATCGAGCATAACATGCGCGTGATCATGAATATGGCCGAGACCATCTACTGTATGGCTCATGGAGAAATGCTGGCCCAGGGTACACCGGATGAGATACAAAATGATCAGCGGGTCATTGATGCTTACCTGGGCGCTCACTAAATGAACCAGGAAAACGACACTAAAAAAGCTAGCGGCTACCACGGAGGTGGTGTCGAATCGGTTATATCAGTCGAAGAAGTCACCCGCCAGGCAGCCGCCATTGCCGAAGATATCAGCCTCGACCAGCTCGACGAACTCGCTGGAAATGCACCCCACGTATCGATCAATAACCTGGTTGCCGGTTACGGGCAGATGGAAATCCTGCATAACTTTAGTTTACGCGTCGGCAAGGCGCAATCACTGTGCCTGATTGGGCCTAATGGCGCCGGCAAGTCGACGATACTTCACTCTATATTCGGATTTAACCGTATTTTTTCCGGTTCTATTGAGATTGGATCGGGTAGCGAGAAAAAGGATGTTACCGGCCAGACGCCGAACCAGAAACTGGCGAAGTCGGGCATCGCCTATATTCTTCAGGATAAGTCGATATTCCCGGGAATGACGGTCGAAGAAAACCTTTGGATGGGTGGTTTTCTGAAAGACAAACCGCAGCAAGCCAAGGCCGCTGCGGAAAAAGTTTTTGACAAGTACTCCCGACTGGCCGACCGGCGCAAGCACAAGGCCGGGGTGCTATCCGGCGGCGAACGCCGTTTGCTCGAGATTTCACGCGCGTTGGTAATGAACCCCGAAATATTGCTCGTGGATGAGCCTTCGATTGGACTCGAACCGCGTTTTATCGATATGGTGTTTGAAATACTCGACGACCTGCAAAATAACGAGGGCAAGACCATTATCATGGTTGAGCAAAATGCCAAGAAAGGTCTTGAGTTTGCCGATATTGGGTATGTTCTCGTTTCGGGCGAGCTTGCCATCGCCGGGAAGGGTGACGATCTGCTGAAAAACCCAAAAATCGGCGAATTGTTTCTCGGCGGTTAATTATGACAAATCAATACCGGATTGCAGTAATTCCAGGCGATGGGATCGGCAAGGAAGTCGTGCCCGAGGGAATCAAGGTCCTTGAAGCAGTTTCCTCCTCCTTCGATA
>CAZJEJ010000042.1:0-2889 GCA_964544945.1 uncultured Gammaproteobacteria bacterium
GGCTAGATAAACGCCTTACAGCAGTTCTATTGATGAAGATTATGAGAATGATGTCGATGATTGCCTTAGCCTTTCCTGAGGGGTATTCAGTAACCCCAATTCGTTGGATAATGAGTTAATATATCGCTGGATGATAGGATATGAACGAAGCAGCCAGGGAGCAGTCATACTTCATCAGATTGCAGGTATCACCTGGTGTGGACGAGTAAATACCGATATCAAATATCGGGCGTTCGATTACCAAACAATTAAATAGAGGTATTGGTCGATGGATAAACAGCACGAGAACCACCAACATGCAGATGGGCAAACAGATGCCGTCTTGCACGATCCGGTGTGCGGGATGACCGTTACCGACGAGTCTGAGCACAATTTCACATTCGAGGAGGAAACCTACTATTTCTGTAGTTCGGGATGCCTTGGAAAGTTTCAGACGGCGCCCGAGCAATACCTCGGTTCCGAAGAGCCGCCACACGAGGTAGCCCCCCAGCAGCAAGCCAGTGCGTACATCTGCCCGATGCACCCCGAGGTGCGTCAGGATGGCCCCGGCACATGCCCGAAATGCGGCATGGCGCTCGAAGCAGAAACTCCGGTACTAGCGACCAAGGTACAGTATACCTGCCCGATGCACCCGGAAATTGTGCGCGACGAACCGGACGCGTGCCCCAAGTGCGGCATGGCGCTCGAGCCAATGACGGTGAGCCTGGATGACGAAGAGAGTCCTGAACTTATCGACTTTACCCGCCGCTTCTGGGTCAGCACGGTGTTTACCGTGCCACTCGTCATTCTCGCCATGGGTGAGTATGTCGGGCTGTCTTTCGAGTGGCTGGCGAGTCCGAGAGTACTCACCTGGGCCGAGCTGGTGCTGGCCACCCCGGTCGTACTATGGGGCGGCTGGCCGTTCTTCGTACGCGGTTGGCAATCGGTCGTCAGTCGTAATTTGAATATGTTCACCCTCATCGGTCTTGGTACTGGCGTAGCCTATATTTTCAGCGTAGTAGCGACAATTCTGCCAGATATATTTCCATCCTCGTTTCGAGATGCCGCCGGGGAGGTTGATATATATTTCGAAGCTGCAGGCGTCATTGTTACCCTGATACTCCTTGGGCAGGTGATGGAGTTACGTGCACGTCATCGCACTGGGGCCGCCATCAAGGCCCTGCTTGGTCTGGCGCCAAAGACGGCGCGACGGGTCGAGGCCGATGGTTCCGAATCCGATGTCGCGCTGGAACTTGTGCAAGTTGGTGATCGGCTCCGGGTACGCCCGGGTGAGAAGGTGCCGGTCGACGGCGTGGTGGTCGAAGGGACCAGCTCGGTGGATGAATCGATGCTCACGGGGGAAGCTATCCCCGTCGCGAAGCAGACTGGTGACAAGGTCATTGGGGCGACTATCAATGGTACCGGGGGAATCATTGTCAAGGCGAATCGTGTCGGAGCCGATACCATGCTTGCACAGATCGTGCAAATGGTAGCCGCGGCGCAGCGCAGTCGCGCACCTATTCAAAAACTTGCCGACGTTATCGCGGGTTACTTCGTACCGGTAGTTGTTTTTATTTCCGTCATCACCTTCATCGTCTGGGCAATGGTGGGTCCCGCACCTGCTATGGCCTACGCCATTATTAACGCGGTGGCTGTGCTGATTATTGCCTGTCCCTGCGCGCTCGGTCTGGCGACTCCGATGTCGATCATGACCGCCACTGGTAAAGGGGCATCGGTGGGAGTGCTGTTCAAGGATGCCGAAGCCATAGAGGTGATGCGCAAGGTCGATACCCTGGTGGTGGATAAAACAGGCACCCTGACCGAGGGCAAACCGCGGCTCGTAGAGGTAGAGCCCGTATCGGGGATAGACGAATCCGCGCTGCTACGCCTCGCTGCAACACTTGAACGAGGCAGCGAACATCCACTGGCAGAGGCAATTGTTACTGGCGCAGCCGATCGAGGCGTCGAGCTCGGCAAGGCTGAAAACTTCGAATCGGTGACCGGCAAAGGTGTAGTCGGCGATATCGACTCGAAGCGGGTGGCACTCGGCAATGCGGGTCTGCTCAAATCTCTTGACATAGATCCGGGCTCGCTCGTGGAGCGAGCCGAGCTTTTACGCACGGAGGGGCAAACCGTGATGTTCGTGGCTCTCGATGGAAAGGTAGCTGGAATTGTTGGCGTAGCCGACCCGATTAAGGAGACGACACCGGAGGCGATTAAAAACCTCCAGGCCGAGGGTGTTCGCATTGTTATGCTGACCGGCGACAGCGAGACCACTGCCAGGGCTGTCGCAGCAAAGCTCGGCCTGGACGAGGTTATCGCAGGTGTGCTTCCAGATCAAAAAGCGGAGACCGTGAAGCGATTGCAGGCCGAAGGCCGGATCGTGGGCATGGCCGGTGACGGTGTCAACGATGCCCCGGCGCTGGCCCAGGCCCAGGTGGGTATCGCCATGGGTACCGGAACCGATGTTGCCATGGAAAGTGCTGGGGTGACTCTGGTCAAGGGCGATCTACGGGGCATTATACGCGCGCGCCGTTTGAGTCGCCTGACCATGACCAATATTCGTCAGAATTTGTTTTTCGCATTTATCTACAACGGTGCCGGCGTGCCTATCGCAGCCGGGGTGTTGTACCCGACATTTGGACTTTTGCTCAGCCCTATCATCGCCGCCGCCGCGATGAGTTTTAGCTCTTTCTCGGTAGTGATGAACGCATTGAGGCTCAACCGTATAAAGCTTTGAGTTGCTGTCACTGGACATTAAAGGGTCTTAGACACAAGTGAAACAGGCGAAAACACCCTGGTGGTACAGCAGCGCAAAGCTTGCCTTCGGGGTGTTTCTCGTTATCGCGATTTACTATTTATCGACCGAGCATCGAGCCCACATTACCCCAAACCTGGTGTGGGTTTTGC
>CAZJEJ010000042.1:2989-7260 GCA_964544945.1 uncultured Gammaproteobacteria bacterium
CCGATTACCAAGATCGTCTATTGGTTCGAATTTAGAAATGACTTAGGCGCTAAAGGTGAAAGTTTATGGCCGTTTTTAATTACTCGACTAGAGTCGGCCTTTATTCTGGAGATGGTGCCTATGAGCGTGATCTTTGCCTTTATCGGTGGCAGCATCGGCACGGCTTTCGCCTTTTACCATCTGGCATTGGTCAGGCAGCAGCGGAGAGTACAAAATCTGGAGAAAGAACTGGCAGAGAATCTGCCCGCACTGATAAAAGATGGAGAAAGCGAGCAGCTTGAATTCAAAGCATCCGTGCGTTGGGATTTTCACCAGGCTAAACTCAACCGTATGCTCGAAGTCGTGATAGCAAAGACGATCGTTGGTTTTATGAACCATCGAGGCGGTAGCCTGCTTATTGGCGTGACCGATGATGGCCAGATTACAGGTCTGGAATATGATTACAACACTCTCAAACACAAGGATCGAGACGGTTTCGAACGCTGTATTACGGATATTATAACGAGTCGACTAGGCGTAGATCTATGTTCCCATATTCACTGTATATTTTATGCAATCGGAGGTAAGGATGTCTGCCGGGTAATCATCGAATCCTCTGTCGAACCTGTTTACCTGCATGAGGGAAAACTTTCCAAATATTATTTACGAGTCGGCAATGGCACCCGCGAACTCGATGCGCGTGAAGCCTTGTCACACGTAACAAGGCGATGATTCACGCAGATTTACTTCGGTACCTTATTTCCCCACGACTCAGTGCCCGTGAGCGGCCATCTTTTGTGGTGCGAATGCATGAGGATGACGCATACTCAGTGTTTCGGTGGCATTCAAACTCACTTTTATGAAAGGGCTGCCTGTGGCGACATGGCAATTATTGCAGGTCTGTGCCGCTTCGATAATCAATGGAGCCATCTCTTCGCTATTAGAATGGGCGATGGCGCTATCCATTTTTTCCACGACCGGTCCCATCATGGCCTGAAATAAAACTCCTTTGTCGTGATCGACAGCGGTTGATGATTCGATTATGCTCTTCATTTCCATCAATTCATGACCAGCCACTGCCCAGTCTTTCGCCTCGCTGGCCCGGTGCAATACATGAAAACGTTCCGCAAAATCGGGCATAAAAGACGCGAAAGATAAGCGTGACTCGAGTACCGACATGCGCGCTTCGATAGCCTGGAGACGTGTTATTAAGCTGTTCGCATCACTGCCCTCATGAAAATCCTGGGTAGCAAAGGCATTACCCATGAAGAAGGTGCCCATGATTGATATAAATAAAAGCGTATATTTCATAAATAACCTCGTAATTAGGTAACAGATTTGGTGCATTCTATCTTGCACCAAAGTTTAAGTATAAACTGATTGGCGATTGCCTGCATAGAGCCAGAGCAATGTTTCATTAATCGATGAACTTCTGGAAACGGTGCTTTATATACTGTTTATACAAGCTTGTACAGTCTCATTGCTTCCAATGGCGATATTTAACACAAAGTCGGGGGATACCCTGTTATTCTCACCCGGGAAATAATTCAGGTGAGAAGGTTGCCCTGGAATCGATCGCGCAACGCGTAATAACTCATCCCTAGTACCAGCGCGGGCCAACGCAACCATGCGCCCCCCGGGAATGGGTACGTGGGTATCTTGCCAAACAGATCAAAGTTTTCGGCTTCACCGGCTATCGCTTCGGAGATTAATTTACCGGCCAGGGTCGAGAGTCCAACGCCGTGGCCAGAATAACCTTGCGCAAAGTAGGTATTTTGTTTGCCGAGGCGCCCAAAATGGGGCATGCGGTTGAGTGTGACCGCGAGGGTTCCACCCCAGGCGTATTCGATCGGGGTATCGGCTAGTTGTGGGTAGATTTCAAGCATCGGCTTGCGTACGAAGGATTTAATATCCGGGGGAAAATTTTGTCGATAGTTTTCACCGCCACCAAAGAGTAATCTCTTATCGGCGGACAGGCGGTAATAATTGACTACGAAGCGCGAATCGGCAATCGCGACGTCTTTTGGATTTATTTCATTGACGCGCTCCTCGCTCAGAGGTTCGGTAGCGATCATGAAATTATTGATCGGCATGATTTTTCCTGACAGGCGTCTATCGAGTCGTCCCAGGTAGCCGTTGCAGGCGATTACGAGTGCATCGGCTTCTACCGTTCCGTGATTAGTGATTATCCGATTGAGTTTACCTTCCTGGTAGTTTTCCACGACGGTATTTTCATGCAATATGGCGCCATTTTCTATCGCCGCAGCGGCCAGACCCAGGGCGTAGTTAAGCGGGTGCAGGTGACCGGCGCCGTAATCTATATCCCCCCCGTAATAGTTATCACTGCCAACCAGGGCAGCCATTTCGTCGCGCTCAAGGTACTCGATCTGTTCGTATTGGTAGTGTCTTTGCAAGTGGTCTACGTAGGCCCGGGTATCGCTGACGTAACCTGGTTTATGATCGGGTTGCGCTATGCCAGGCTTCAGATCGCACTCGATCTGGTATTCCCCGATCAGATCTTTGACCAGCGCCTTGGCATCCTGGGCGAGGCTCCAGAGGTGCTGTGCGTCGTCCATGCCAAGTCTCTTTTCCAGTTCGATTTGATCCTTGCGATGCCCGCTGCCGAGTAGCCCGCCGTTGCGGCCCGAAGCACCCCAGCCTATTTTGCGGGCTTCGAGCAATACGACCTTATAGCCCCGTTTTGCCAGATGCAGGGCGCTGGAAAGACCGGTATAACCGCCACCGATGATACAGACATCGGTGCGACAGGAACCGTCGAGCGGCGATA
Organism: uncultured Gammaproteobacteria bacterium; assembly: GCA_964544945.1. Taxonomy (GTDB): domain Bacteria; phylum Pseudomonadota; class Gammaproteobacteria. The sequence goes on from CAZJEJ010000042.1 coordinate 5,757, forward strand.
AATTCAGATCCCGGTTCTTGCTGGCAAGGTAATAGGAATTGGGGTAATCGCCGGTATCGCTACGATCCTGGTTTAGCTTGAAAGCCATGCGGGCTAGTGCTCAGGCCATGGAATGTTGTGTCATGTCGAGACTTTTCCAGGTACGTTCGATTAAGACATCGATGTCCGATTTCTGCATGATCAGGGGCGGAGACAGGATCATGGTATCGCCTACTGCCCGCATCACCAGGCTGTTTTCGAAGCAATGGGTACGGCAAATGATACCGACACCCCGGTCCTTGTCGAATTTGATGTAATTATCCTTATCCTCGACCAGTTCGAGTGCGCCGAGCATACCCACGCCGCGAACCTCGCCCACCAGTGGGTGTTCGCTTAATTCTCGCAGGCGTTTCTGCAGGTAGGGCGCGGTCGACTCGCGCACGGTTTCGACAATATTCTCGGCCTGCATCAGTTTAATGTTGGCAATTGCTGCGGCTGCACAAACCGGGTGTCCGGAATAGGTAAAACCGTGGTTGAATTCTCCACCCTGATTGATCAATACGTCGGCCACCCGGTCTGAAACCATGACCCCGCCGATTGGTAAGTAACCGGAAGCCAGTCCTTTGGCTATCGGCATCAGGTCTGGTTTCAAGCCATACAATTCACTGCCAAACCAGTGGCCAGTGCGACCGAACCCACAGATTACCTCATCGGCGACAAACAAAATATCATACTGGGCGCAGATTTTTTTCACCTCGGTCCAGTAGGAGTCGGGTGGCACGATGACGCCACCGGCACCCTGAATTGGCTCGGCGATGAAAGCGGCAACGCGGCCTTCCCCGAGTTCTTCAATCTTGTCGGCTATCGACTGCGCAACCTCGCGGCCGAATTCTTGTTCGTCCAGGTCGGTGCCTGATTCACAACGTTTGGCAAACCAGTAAGGTTGCTCAACGTGGACGATATCTGGAATGATGCCGCCCTGTTTGTGCATGTCTTCCATGCCGCCGAGGCTCGACGCGGCGATCGTACTACCATGGTAGGCATTCTTGCGGCTGATGATGACACGTTTTTCGGGTTTTCCCAGAATATCCCAGTAACGCCGTACCATACGGATCACCGTATCGTTTGCTTCTGAACCGGAGCTGGTGAAAAATGTGTGATTCAAATGGTCAGGAGTGACCTCAGATAATAGTGCGCCGAGCTCGGCAGCCGGTGGGTGCGAAGTCTTGAAAAAGGCGTTGTAATACGGCAATTGCTGAACTTGAGCGGATACCGCGTCGATTATTTCCTTTCGACCGTAGCCCATATTCACACACCATAGCCCTGCCATACCATCGAGATACTCGTTCCCATCCGAATCGGTCAGATAAATTCCCTGAGCCGATTCGATAATACGCGAGGCATTATTTTTCAGGTCTTTCGGGTTGGTAAATGGGTGCAGGTGGTGAGCACCATCGAGGTGTTGCCACCTTTCAGTATTGCTCTCATTCCTGGCTGCGGATCGTTGAGTCATAGTAGTTTCCTC
>CAZJEJ010000042.1:7360-18511 GCA_964544945.1 uncultured Gammaproteobacteria bacterium
TTTCAGTATTGCTCTCATTCCTGGCTGCGGATCGTTGAGTCATAGTAGTTTCCTCGAATTCAGCGATATTGTGATCACAAAAAATTTGGAAGTCAACACCCATCAAAAGTACTACATTATCGAAGATTTGGTGGCTGACTTACTTTCGAGGTGTAACCACTACTCTTACTCGCCCGACATCGCTAATTCGAGTTCGCGGCGCTTTTGTTGACGAAATAGTATCCAGCCAGCTAACAATACGCCGACGGCGATAATGACGATAATGATGGTTGCAAGCGCATTGATATCGGGGCGTAAACCCAGTCGCACACGCGAATAAATCAACATTGGCATGGTGATAGCCCCCGGGCCTGATACGAAGCTAGCGATAATTAAATCGTCTAGTGATAGCGTGAAAGACAGTAACCAGCCCGCTAGCATGCCTGGTGCGATCAGGGGCATGGTGATATCGGTCATCACTCGAAATGGTTTTGCGCCGAGGTCCTGTGCCGCTTCTTCGAGGTCTTGTGACATGCCCGCGAGACGTGACTGAATAATAACCGCAACGTAGGCCATCGAAAAGGTAATATGAGCGATGGTGATGGTTGTGAAGCCGCGTTTATCCGGCCAGCCGATCACGTCACTCAAGGTGATAAACAGTAATAACAAGGATAGGCCGGTAATCACCTCGGGCATTACCAGGGGTGCGGTTATCATACCGGAGAACAACGTACGCCCTTTGAAACTTCCGAAGCGTACCAGTGCGAGCCCGGCAAGCGTTCCCAATAGTGTTGCAACGAAGGCGTTGACCGTGGCGATTTTCAGGCTCAATGCTACCGCATTCCAAACATCTTCGCTCTGGAACAGGACGGTATACCACCGGGTAGAAAACCCACCCCATACTGGCACTAGCTTGGAGTAATTAAATGAATAAATCACCAGTAGCACCATCGGAATATAGAGAAATGCCAAACCAAAGCATGTGACGGTAATCAAAAATCTTGAGCGTTGCCCGGTGTTTTTCATGTATTAGCATCCACCTGCTTTCCCTGAGTACGCTGGTACAGCATCATGGGAAGAACCAGGACTATCAACAATAGTATTGCTACCGCTGAAGCCACCGGCCAGTCATGGTTGGCGGTAAATTCGTTATAGAGTAAACGACCAATCATCAGTACGTTGCCACCACCGAGCAGGTCTGGAATGACAAATTCACCGGTTGCGGGAATAAATACCAGTAACGAGCCCGCAACTATGCCTGGAATCGTCAGCGGTAAGGTTACAGTTAGAAATGTCGCAACAGGTCTCGCGCCCAAATCGGCTGCTGCTTCTCGCAGAGACGCATCAAGTTTTTCCATATTGGCGTAAAGCGGCAGGATCATAAACGGCAAATAGGTATAGACGATGCCGACATAGACCGCGAATGGCGTATAGAGTAGTCGAATCGGGTCGTCGATAATGCCGAAATAAATGAGTATGTTATTGATCGTGCCCTGGTCGGCCAGCAATCCCATCCAGGCGTATACGCGTAACAGGAACGAAGTCCAGAACGGCAGAATAATCAGCATCAATAAAATATGTTTGTAAGTGTGGCTGGCGCGAACAATGGCATAGGCCATCGGGTATCCAATGAGCAGGCATACCAGGGTCGCTATGCCTGAAATCTTGATCGAGTTAATATAGGTATTAAAGTATAAATCATCCTCCCACAGGTAGACGAAATTCTCGAACACCAGGGTAATCTTGACAATGCTATCGTCGATCCATTCGGTCATCGGCAGGAAAGGTGGACTCGCAATAGCGGGTTCGGCCAGGCTAATTTTTAATACGATAAAAAACGGTGCGAGGAAAAACAGTAGCAACCAGAAAAAGGGGATAAAAACAACAATCGACTTCCAGTTATGCTGTAAAGAGTGGAGCAGGCGTTTTTTCAACGACGAATTCGAATTGGCCGGAAGGCTATCGATTTCTTCGGTATTGATCATTTGGTCAACACCACCACGCTGGAGGGATCCCAGCTTAAATAAATTTCATCTTCCCAGTCGTACATCATCGATCCGTCTCTGGGGCGTGACAGGTTAGGTGACGTGATTTCAATAATAGTGTCGTTACCGATCCTGACACGGTAGGTCGAGAGTTTTCCAAGGTAGCCGATATCGTCGATGACCCCCTTCATTTGATTGGTTTCAATTGATTCTGGAGGTGTCTTTGAAATTTTTATTTTTTCCGGGCGAATTGCAATCCAGACCCTGGAGCCTTCCTGAATAGAAAATCCATGGTCAATATAAAACTCACACCCGGGTTCTTTGCATTGCACAATAATATGGTCTGGCCCGTTCTCGATAACCCGTCCGTCAAACATATTGGCGCTACCAATGAAATTGGCAACAAGTCGGGATTCGGGAAATTCATAGATTTCGGTCGGCGTACCTATCTGCATAAATCGACCGGCATCCATCATTGCGATCCGCGTCGACAGCGTCATCGCCTCTTCCTGGTCATGAGTGACGACAATGAAGGTGATACCCAGTTGATCCTGAATGTTCATCAATTCAAACTGGGTATTTTCGCGCAAACGTTTATCGAGTGCGGCCAATGGCTCATCGAGGAGCAATACTTTGGGTTGCTTTACCAGTGAGCGCGCTAAAGCCACACGCTGTTTTTGACCACCGGATAATTGATGGGGTTTGCGTTTGGAGAACTGGGTTAACTCAACCATGGCAAGCATTTCTTCGACTCGCCGTTTAATTTCACTTTTATCGAGTCCATCGCGCTGCAAGCCATACGACACATTTTGATTCACGGTCATATGTGGAAACAGTGCGTAAGACTGAAACATCATATTGACGGGTCTTTCGTAGGGCGGCACATTGGTCATATCGATGCCGTCGATATAGATAGTGCCCGAAGAGGGCGTTTCGAATCCGGCCAGCATGCGTAGTAAGGTGGTTTTGCCACAACCCGAGCCACCGAGTAGCGAAAATAATTCACCCTTATAAATCTCGAGGTCTACACTATCGACCGCGGTAAAGGCTCCAAAATGCTTGCTGAGGCCCTGTACCTTGATAAAGGGCTGTGCATCGGGGTTCATCCATGGATGATCAACGAAATTAGCCTGATTAGACATTCGTGCGCTCTGGGATTGTGTATCGAATTAGTAGAAACTGGAGTGATTACTAGCAATCACTCCAGTTGATGGTATCAGGATTTTAGTTGCCCGACTTGAAGTTGGTCCAGGTTCTAGTTTGTAACCGTTCGATTTTCGGAGGTAAGTTTTTCAACGTATACATCATTGCGACCTGCTCCGGGGGTGGAAATGCTGCCGGACTGCCGGTGACTTCCGAGTCGATCAGGCTGAGCGCGTCTTTATTGGCTGTTGCATACCAGGTGTAGTTAGTATCAGCAGCACCCACTTCAGGGCGGCTCACATAGTTCAGAAACAGATACGCATTCTCGATATTTTTAGCATCTGCGGGAATGACCCATCCGTCAACCCACAACTGCGCCGCACCTTGTCCAGGTGGCAGGAAGAAATCGAGCACCACGCCGGTGTTAGCTTCTTCGGCGCCAGACATGGCCAGTAAGCCGTCCGGTCCCCAGGTTACGGAAACACAAAATTCACGCGTGGGCATTCTTTGATAGGCATAGTTGTCAAAGGTTTTGATATATGGGCGTATTTTTTTCAATAAATTTCCGACTTCTTTATAGTCATTTTTATTGGTGGAGTCCGGATCCTTGCCCAGGTAGGCCAGGGCCATTGGAATGATGTCGCCCGGAGAGTCGAGGAACGAAACACCACACTTGGCGAGCTCTTTCATGTGCTCTGGCTGAAAAATCATATCCAGGGAGCCGATAGGAGCACCAGGATAAGTTTTCTTAACCAGCGCCTCGTTATAGGTCACGCCGTGTGTACCCCACATGAAAGGGACTATGTATTGATTGCCTGGGTCCCAGTTTTTGGACAGTTGATCCATGACTTGATCGCTCATATGCTTCAAGTTGGGTATCCTGGATTTATCAAGTTTCTGAAGTATGCCGGCTGGAATCAGGCGGCCAACATCGGATGACGAGTGGATGACGAGGTCATAGCCAGAACTACCGGCCAGGAGCTTGGCGTCGATGGCCTCAGCAGAATCATAGACATCGTAGGTGACTTTAACGTCAAACTCTTTTTCAAAATTAGATATCGTGTCCTCGGCTATGTACTCGGCCCAGTTAGTCACATTCAAGGTGCCGGCCGCCATTGCCGAGCTCGATCCGATGATCAGTGCGGTTGTGACGCCGCTGATGATTGCGCCTCTAAAAGGATGCTTGGTTTTCATTTTATTCCTCCTCAGGATGATTTTAAATGCTGAACATTAGCTTGCTGAATTTTATCTTATTGTCAATGGATCTGCAGGAGAGCAATCCTGATTATGCCCTGTTTTGCGTCCTTCGACCCTTAGTATGGTATTTACATAATCATATTATATAAATAACAAATTGTTATTTATTGTGTATATACGAAAGTTGATGAATTTTGTGATATTCCTCCGGGTAGATAATTTCAATTAGTTCAAATACCGCCGCAATGGCCTGTTCACGTTTAAAGCCAGATGCGTTAATTAGAAAATTTTGCCAAAGGCCTTCGATTATACCCTCGATGCTAAGTGCCGAAGTGCGCGCGCTGAGGGTTGACCTGGTGTTCGATTCAATCTGTTCACACAACGACAATAACCTGCCCGAATAGGCGAGATCATTTTTACCACATAGCTTCATATATCTTGGTCGAGAGCGCGTCTCTCCCCAGAAGGCAAACCATACGCTGATTTTCCTGCGATTACAGATCGACGGTATAAAAGAGGCTTTTATTAGTGCGCATAGTTGCGCTACCGGCTCGGGATCAGCTTCTTTTAAAGCGTTCTTCCAGCATGCCATGTATTCGTCGCTGAGATACTGCAGTGCCTGTTCAAGTAGAGCGTCCTTGGACTGGAAGTGAAATACGACAATACCCTGGGACATCCCAGCCTGTTTCGCGATACGAGCCAGCGTAGTCTGCGATAAACCCAGCTTATCGATGCAATCTATCGTGGCCCTGATCAGCTGTTGCTTACGAAACTCACTTTGCTGCGCTCGATTGCGGCTGGACAAATTCTTTTCGGTTATGTTGTTGGAAAGCACAGGTGCTCCATCGATACTCGAATCGAAACTAAATTTAGTGCAGATTGAGCGTTTAGTCAATGGAAGTTTGTATATTGTTGAAATAATTGACTATATAATTTATATATATAAAATATTTATTTCTAAAATTCAAAACAGGAGCCGGGAATTATGCCGCCTACAACTGCTCAATTGAGACGCGATGACAATTCATTTATACATCCCTGGGAAGATATGGTGCGGCTGGATAAAAACCAGCGTACCGTACTAGACAAGGGTGAGGGTGTTTACGTATACGATACCGACGGCAAGCGCTTGCTGGACGGCCCCGGTGGCATGTGGTGCGTTAATATCGGGCATGGACGCGAGGAAATGGCGCAAGCTATTTACGATCAGATTGTGCAGTTATCCTATGCATCACCCTGGTCGGTGGCTACCGGTCCGGCGGCTACATTCAGTGCGGTACTTGCGGCCGAAGCGCCTGGCGATCTAAACCATGTATTTTTCACCACCGGTGGGTCGACTGCGGTAGATTCTGCGCTGCGTTTTGTCCAGTTTTATAATAACGTACGCGGTAAGCCGAATAAGAAACATATTATTTCGCATCAAAAAGGTTACCACGGCAGTACTTATCTCGGGGCCAGTGTGTCGGGGAAGGAGCGCGACAGGAATCATCTCGACTTTGAAGAGAAGCTGATACATCACATTCCGGCGCCACACCCGTTGTACAGGGAAGCCGGACAGTCTGAGGCGGATTTTCTCAATCAGTGCGTGGCCAATCTGGAAAATCAGATCCTGCAAACAGGACCGGACAACTGTGCGGTATTCGTTACCGAACCGATACTCGCCTCCGGCGGTGTGATTATACCGCCCCAGGGATATCATCAACGCTGCCACGAAATATGTCGGAAATACGATATGTTGTATCTGTCAGATGAAGTCGTGACTTCATTCGGGCGTCTCGGGCACTGTTTCTCCTCGGAGGCGGTTTTCGGTATTCAACCCGACATTATCACTACTGCTAAAGGCCTGACCTCGGCTTATGTGCCGATGGGTGCCTTTCTGGTATCGGATCGGTTGCTGGTCGAAATTAATCAAAGCGGCGGTGACAGTACTATATTTTCCAATGGCTTCACTTATTCGGGCCACCCGGTGGCTGCGGTGGCCGGGCTAAAGAATCTCGAAATAATGAAACGTGAGCAATTGTTTGAGCATGTCCAGGAGGTTGGGCCGTATTTGCAACGGCAATTGCAGGGCTTGCGTGATATCCCGATTGTCAGGGATGTGCGAGGTCTCGGGCTGATGGGTTGTGTGGAATGTGAGTTGAAACAGGGCACTAGTGATTTGGCGATGGATTACGAAGTTGGTAATCTAATCGATAAACACTGCCAGTCGCTCGGGTTGATCGTGCGCCCGATTATCAACATGTGCGTGATGTCGCCACCCTTGACCATCACGCGCGAACAAATTGACGAAATGGTCGGAATTTTGCGCCAGGGTGTCGAGATGGCTATGGCCGAAATCGGCTGATGGGAAAACGTGGCTCACGCTACGACCCATTATTCGAACCCGTTAAAATTGGTCCGGTAATCGCCCCCAACCGGTTTTACCAGGTACCTCACTGCAGCGGTATGGGTTATCAAAGGCCCCAGATGATGGCCGCCATGCGTGGAATTAAAGCGGAGGGTGGCTGGGGTGTGGTATGCACCGAGTACTGTTCTATTCACCCCAGCTCCGACGACCAGCCGTTCCCGCACGCGAGCCTGTGGGACAGGGACGATATTAATAACCTACGTTTGATGACCGATACGGTACACGAGCACGAGTCGCTGGCGGGTGTCCAACTTTGGTATGGGGGTCGCTCGACTGCCAACCTGTATAGTCGTGAAGTGCTGCTTGGGCCGAATTGTTTGCCCAGTACCGCGCTGGTTGGTGTGCCGGTGCAGTCCCAGGCGATGTCGTTAGATGACATCCGGGAATTAAAGCGCTGGTATCGGGCGGCGGCCAGGCGAGCGCTGGAGGCTGAGTTTGATATCGTGTACGTGTATGCGAATCATCGCTACCTGCTAAATGATTTTCTGTCGCCAGGGATCAACGATCGTGTCGATGAATACGGTGGTTCGGCGATCAAGCGTGTGCGGCTGGTTAGGGAAATCATCGAGGAAACGCTCGAAATAGTAGGACATCGTAGTGCGGTGGCCGTGCGTTACTCGGTGCCAGCAGAAATCCAGTCGGACCCGGACGAAATGTTCGAAATGTTCGAGTCGATCGCCGAGCTACCCGATCTGTGGGATATCACCGTCACCGATTATGGTCTCGAAATGGGCAGTTCGCGCTTTATCAAGGAAGCATCAAACCAGGCGGCGGTGGTTAAAATAAAATCGATGACGACTAAACCACTTGTGAGCGTGGGTCGATTTACCTCGCCCGATACGATGTTGAGCCAGATAAAAAATGGCGTACAGGACTTCATCGGCGCCGCTCGTCCCTCGATTGCTGACCCTTTCCTGCCGATTAAAATCAAACAGGGCCGTGTTGACGATATACGCGAATGCATCGGTTGTAATATCTGCTACGCGCACAATACGCTAGGGAGTCCAATACGTTGTACGCAAAATCCGACCATGGGTGAGGAATGGCGTCGTGGCTGGCATCCCGATCGCGTACCACCAAAACATGCCGATGAAACAATACTCGTGATCGGTGCTGGACCCGCAGGGCTGGAAGCAGCCTGTACGCTGGGTAACCGCGGATATCGGGTAACACTGGCCGAGGCCGAAACCAGGTTAGGCGGGCGTATCAATAGTGAGAGTCAACTACCAGGGCTTTCAGAGTGGGTCAGGGTGCGTGACTGGCGACTGGGGCAAATTAACAGGTTGCCAAATGTCGAGATTTATCCAGGCAATCGATTAACCCCCAAGGCGGTACTCGACCTTGAAATGCAACATGTTGTGGTCGCGACGGGGGCTGGTTGGCGCAGTGATGGTGTTGGGCGTTGGCTCGAGGCACCGTTCGAAGGGTCCGACTTGCAACGGGTTGTCTCGGTGGATAAAATCCTGCGCGGCGAGAAAGTCGATGGCCCGGTATTGATCTATGACGATGATCATTACTATCTGGCCGGTGTCGTGGCCCTGAAGTTAAGGAACGATGGTATTCCGGTGATCCTGGTAACGCCCGAGGGTCGGATAGCAGGCTGGAGCGCCTATACACAGGAGCAGAGCCCGTTAATCAAAAGGTTGCTCGATGCGGGTGTCGAAATCTTTACCAATCTAGGGTTGCGTGGCTGGAATGGGTCGGAGGCACGACTGGAATGCGTGTTTACCGGTAAAGGAACCAGCCTGACAGCAAAATACCTGGTGCCGATTACTGCACGCCTGCCCAACGATGCATTGTGGCGGGCGCTCGATGCCAGCAAAGAGCAATTTATAGCCAATGGCGGTATCAGCCTGAATCGAGTGGGCGACTGTAAGGTTCCGGGAATGATTGCCGCGGCGGTTTACGATGGGCATAAACTGGCACGTGAGCTAGGTCGACAGCGAATAACTACAGATGAACTGGCGCGTGATCGCGTCGTAATAGATACAGGAAGCTAAAATGAGTCGAGATTCCAGGTACGATATTTTATTTGAACCGCTTCAAATTGGTCCAGTCACCACTAAAAACCGGTTTTACCAGGTACCGCATTGCAATACGCTCGGACACGGTCGACCCCGGGCCGAGGCCGCCAATCGTCGTGTCAAGGCCGAAGGTGGATGGGGTGTGGTTTGTACACAAGAGGTGGAAATTCATCCCAGCGCAGAATTGACACCTTATGTCGAAGGACGGCTGTGGGATGATCGAGATATCCCGGCCCACCGTTTGATAACCGATGCGGTACACGAATACGGATCACTCGCTGGTATTGAACTCGCCTATAACGCCAGTCATGCGATGAACCATTACAGTCGAATTGTACCGATGGCGCCAAGCGCCATGGCGGTACATGGAAATCAACCCCTCCAGGGACGCGCGATGACGCGCAGCGATATTCGAGACTTGCGCCGATGGCACGTCGATGCGGCCAGACGATCCAAAAAGGCGGGTTATGACATCGTCTATGTATACGCCGGGCACAATATGAGTATATTGCAGCATTTTCTCAAACCGCAATACAACCAACGCCTGGACGAGTACGGCGGCTCGCTTGAAAATCGCGTACGCCTGCTGCGCGAAGTGGTCAGTGACGTGCGCGATGCTGTTGGCGATCAATGCGCGATTGCCTTGCGCCTGGCAGTAGACGAACTGCTTGGCGAAGATGGCCTGCGAGCCGAATGCGAAGGGCGCGATATAGTCGGTATGTTGGCTGAACTGCCAGATCTGTGGGATGTGAATGTCAGCGGTTGGGATAACGACTCTGCCACTGCTCGCTTCGAACCGATGGAAGGCTTCCAGGAAGAATACACGGCTTTTGTTAAAACCCTGACTAATAAGCCTGTGGTTGGCGTCGGTCGATTTACCTCGGCCGATGCGATGGTCTCGCAGATTAAACGCGGCATTATTGATTTGATAGGCGCTGCGCGCCCTTCGATTGCCGACCCGTTTTTACCGAATAAAATCGAGCAGGGAAGACTCGAAGACATCCGCGAATGTATCGGTTGCAATATTTGCGTGGCACAGGATAATCTGGCTGCTCCGATTCGCTGTACACAAAACCCGACCCAGGGTGAAGAATGGAAGCGAGGCTGGCATCCGGAAAATATTCAGAGTGCCGCTAGCGAAGATCCGGTGCTGGTAGTGGGTGCGGGGCCCGCCGGTATGGAATGTGCTATGCAACTGGCCAAACGAGGTTATGCCGTGACCCTCGCCGAAGCATCCAGGTCACTGGGCGGTCGCGCGATACTCGAGAGTCGATTGCCAGGTTTGGCTAGCTATGCACGGGTGTGCGAATATCGTGAATCCCAGTTGGCGCGCCTGCCCAATGTGCAGATTTATCTCGATAACCGGCTTTCGGCAGAAAATATCCTTGAACTCGATATACCGCACACGATCATCGCCACCGGGTCGAGTTGGCGACGTGACGGCAAAGGCCGCCACCATGCTTTTGCAATCGAAGGTGTCGAGTCTGTTTCGGTACTTACCCCCGACGATATTTTAGCCGGTATGAAACCGCAGGGTCGGGTGTTGATTTACGACGATGACCTATACTACATGGCTGGAGTTATAGCAGAACAATGTCGACAGGATGACCTGGACGTGCACCTGGTTACAACCGATTCGAAGGTATCAAGCTGGACCGAAAATACCCTCGAACAGGAAAAAATACAATCAAAGTTACTGTCGCTTGGCGTTTCATTGACGACATCACACGCACTGTTGCGAATCGGTGAAGGCAGTGCGCGGATAGCGAATGTTTACCACGAGGCGCATCAACAGGAAATTCCATTCGATACCCTCATACTGGTTACTTCGAGACAGCCAGGCGATGAGCTATACCAGTCCTTGCTGGAACACCAGGATCGATTCAAAACGCTGCAGGCCATCGGTGACTGCAACGCACCCGGAATCATAGCGGCGGCGGTTTACGACGGGCATCTGGCAGCACGTAATCTGGAATCGGAGGTGGATTTTTATGAGCCACTCTTTCGACGCGAGATGCCGGAATTAGGGTAATTGTTAGGCATCAAGCTACCTCGAGTGAAAGCGCTCAAAACACGCTGTGAATACATCCCTGTACGCTCTAATTTTTCATCCCTGAAAAATAAGGTTTTGAGCCCTTCCACCCGAGGCAGCCTCATTATCGAGGTGTAGCCGCTGGAATATTTTTTCAGGACGCTGCGCAACAAGGATGTTGCGCGCGAGCCCCCAGGGACGGGTTCACGGCGTTCCTGTAAAAATATTCCAGTGGTTACACTTTCCGGAGGCCAGTCACTGTCACTAATGCCGATCTAAATATAAGTCTTACTCATAAATACTATAGAATAATTTACTGTTCGCCCAACTTAGCAGCCAGCACGTACAGCATCTCCAACCCCAGTGTCGCCGCCGCGAGGGCGG
>CAZJEJ010000043.1:0-1841 GCA_964544945.1 uncultured Gammaproteobacteria bacterium
CGCTCGACGATGGAGTAATTCATCTTGAAGCCGTTGTCGGTTTCAACAGCACCTTCCTTTGGTACCAGGTCACGCACGTGTCCATACGAGGCTAATACCTTGAAATCGGGACCGAGGTATTTCTCGATGGTTTTCGCCTTGGCAGGGGATTCTACGATGACAAGATGGCTGGCCATTGGGTATAACGGATTAGAAGTTTAAATGACTATTGAAATCGTGGTAGCTAACGATCATCAATGAAATAAAGCGGGCTGGTCTGCAAATACGATATCTTCATAATGCATGAGCGTATTTTCGTCCTGATTTTCGGCGCTGTTGAACAGAACCATCATGACGACCCATTTGAGCTCTTCGATATCCACCTCGGAATCGGCATCAAGCGCCATCACGCGATTGATCACCAGTTCACGCAGTTTCGGAGTGAGTACGCCGGATTGTTCGAGAAACATCAAAAAGCCCTGCGCGTTCCGTGCCAGGCGTACCGATTCTTCAGGCGAAAATACTCGTATCGAATGCAAAGACTGCCTGATAGACGGTATATCGTCAGCCTGTGCCAGTCCATCCAGCCAGTCGAAGGCCTTGTCGATTTCGAGCGGGTCGAACCCGGCGGCTCTGAGGTCCGCATCGATACCATCCCGGTCTTCGGGCAGGTTGTCGTTTTGATCAGCGTAGCTGGAAAATATGTACATCAAAACGTCTATTACGCTTTCTTTCATGGTTACCTCGTTAAATCCTGATGTAGCAGCCACCAGGTGCCGATTCAATAAGATCGTTAAGCTCTAGTAATAGTAGCATGGATGAAAGCTTGTTGATGGTCAAGCCGCTGCGTTCAATCAGCACATCGGTGGATACTGGATCGTAGCCGATAGTGTCGAGTAAATCGATTGACTCCTGGCTGAGTTGACTTTTTGTAGCTTCGTTAGCGGGGGGAATATGCTCGGCGATGAACCCCAGTAAACTGCCGAGCTCTTCGATGATATCGGAAGTCTGGTCAACCAATGTGGCGCCTTCCCGAATAAGTTGATGGCAGCCTCGAGCCTGTGGGTTTTGAATTGATCCAGGGATCGCGAACACTTCACGCCCCTGTTCGAGCGCCTGGCGCGCGGTAATAAGCGACCCGCTGCGACGCGTTGCTTCGACTATCACTGTCGCAACACTGAGCCCGCTAATAATGCGATTACGCCGTGGAAAATTTTCTTTATTTGGGCCGGTGCCGAGCGGGAATTCACTGACCAGTAATCCGTTCTCATGGATATCGTAAGCCAGCTGTTTGTTTTGCGATGGGTAGATACGATCAAGGCCGGTACCGGTTACTGCGATAGTTTTTCCGCCGCATGACAAAGCACCCAGGTGGGCCTGCGAATCGATTCCGACAGCCATGCCGCTGGTAATGGTTAATCCTGCCTGCGCGAGTGTCGCGGCAAAATTTCTGGCTGTTCTCGCACCACCCGGGGTACATTTACGGCTGCCGACGATTGCGACTTGAGGGTTTTTCAATAATTCGATGTCACCGCTGCAATATAGCAGGGGAGGGTAGTCGGGTATTTCTTTCAGCAGCGGTGGGTAATCATCGTCATCGTAGCAAATGACATAGTTACCGGGTTGTTCTGACCAGGCTATTTCCTGCTCGACCATCTTTCTTTCTGATTTTAATACCTGCTCGACCTGTTGATTACCGAGGCCAGCGGCTTTGAGTTCACTGCGGTTAAGCTCAAAAATTTGATTGAAATTGGGGGAGAATTGTTCGGCTAATGCTATCAGCGAAACCCGGCCTATGCCGACACAATGATAAAGAGTAATAAAACTGGCAAGTTGATCCTTTTGCATACCGATTCCATTGA
>CAZJEJ010000043.1:1941-13055 GCA_964544945.1 uncultured Gammaproteobacteria bacterium
GATTCGACATAATCTCGCACGCTGATGGGACGATCGGCTTCCATTATCAGGGCGTAACTCATCTTTTCGAACGAACGGATAACCATGGCAATACCGATGCGTTCATCCGGTAATTTGAGGCGAAAAGCAGGGTCCGCCTCCGCCTTGTCTGGAATGACGTCGCCTATACGCTTAATATTGAGTAAATTACCGACTACGATGCCGTTTCTGGCGCCCAGGTTGATCGCGATGGTTTGATACTGGCCGAGCTGAGAAATCGCATCCAGCAAAGAGACTACTTCTCCTCGCACATAGGTAACGGGTGGCTTGGGGAAGAAGTCGCGTTCGAAATTGGTATTGTCGAGCGGCAGCACACGGTCGTTGCGTAAGATTTCGCGAACCGAATTTGTCACCAAAACCGATGCGGGATCGCCACGTAACAATAATTTGGATTCCCCAACATACAGGGCCTGATATCCAAGCAATTCATTAGTGGTCGGGTCGATGATTGGTTTGTCGGGTCTGAAGATCTGGTAGCGCCCGGTATCGGACGAGGTATCGAGCTTTCGTACATACAACTTATCGCCGACGCTATTGATTAGGTGAGCATCGACGCTGGAAATAATATACGCCGCGCTATCCAGTTCCTCCTGGTCTATTATCTGGGGTCGGGATAGTAGATGCCTTATCGATTCGATCGGAATCGAGGGGATACTGGCATCGATGGTTTGCGTACGAACCCGTGGTGACAGCTTGACGATCGTCATGCCAGCAGTGCCGGTACCGCTGGTCGATAATACCTCGCCATCGGCTCCGCGACTGACTAGTTGCACCCGTTTTTGACCGTCGATATAGATAATCGCCAGTATGTCGCCTGGATAAATCAAATGGGGGTTTTCAATTTGGGGGTTTTTAAACCAGATTTCAGGCCAGTACCATGGGTCGCGTAGAAATTCCGAGGAAATATCCCACAAGGTGTCACCTTTTTGTACAATATAGGTGTCGGGATATTGCGGTTCGTATATTACAGCTTCAGCGGGTTTAGAATCAGGGATTATAGCTTTTACGGTATTGGTGGGAGTCACCTGATCGGTTTCTACAACGATCGAAAACGGCTCTACAGGTGCGGCACAGGCGTTTATCAGCAACAAACCTGCGAGCATCGTCAATCCTTTTGTCAGCTGTCCTGTGGTTAAGTTGATCATAAAAACCCCTGTTGTGCGGTATTAATTCATCGATTGTAGCTTAAATCTAACCGACTACAACCTTTTTAATGAGTAAGATTCTAATATAATCATTAACTTGGAACAACTACTTGTAAACCTTCTTGAAGTTATAAATCATGGCTTTATTAAATATTTTACATTTTCCAGACCCAAAATTGCGAACCGTAGCAAAAGCGGTGACCGATTTTGATCTTGAATTGAAGCAACTGGTCGCCAAT
Source organism: uncultured Gammaproteobacteria bacterium (assembly GCA_964544945.1). GTDB lineage: Bacteria > Pseudomonadota > Gammaproteobacteria. Next base: position 3,365 of record CAZJEJ010000043.1, read on the forward strand.
ATGTTTGAAACCATGTATGAAGCACCTGGAATCGGGCTCGCGGCTACCCAGGTCGATCGGCCTATTTGCCTTCTGGTGATGGATGTGTCGGAAGAACGAAATACGCCTCAGTGCCTGATCAATCCAGTGATACTGAAAACGGATGGTGAAGAAGAGTCAGACGAAGGTTGTCTGTCGGTTCCAGGGTTTTACGAAAAGGTTAAACGCGCAGAGCATATTCGAGTGAAAGCGCAGGATGAAAGCGGCATTACCAGAGAATTTGAGGCCGACGGCCTTGAAGCAGTATGTATTCAGCACGAAATGGATCATTTGCTAGGCAAGCTGTTCGTCGACTATATTTCATCACTCAAAAGGAACCGTATTCGTGCCAAGTTGATTAAAATGAAAAAAAATAATGAGATTTAGGTTAATGCCTGTAGAAATTACTACTGTCCGGTCACTGCTTTCAAAATGTTGAAAATAATCTATGCGGGCACGCCGGAGTTTGCGGTTCCAGCACTGGAGGCTTTACTGCAGTCACGACATGAGGTTCTCGCAGTTTATACACAGCCAGATCGCCCTGCAGGCCGGGGTCAAAAAATCCAGGCGAGTCCGGTCAAGACCTGCGCGCTGGCGCACAATATCCCGGTTTATCAGCCCGCTTCATTCAAAATTTGCTCCGCCTGTGAGCAGTTGGCAAATTTTCGGGCTGATCTGATGGTGGTTGCCGCCTATGGTTTGATATTGCCACTGCAGGTACTCGAATTACCCCGACTGGGGTGTATCAATATCCACGCATCACTCTTGCCTCGGTGGCGTGGCGCTGCACCGATTCAACGCGCTATCCAGGCGGGCGATGAAAAAACAGGCATCACCATCATGCAGATGGACGAGGGTCTGGACACCGGGGACATGCTGATCTCATCATCCCTGTCGATCAGGGCAGACTGGAGTGCTGCCGAGCTACACGACCACCTGAAACTGCTTGGTGCGCAGCTATTGATGAAGGCTGTCGATAAGCTCGATTCAGGCCTGCTTGAAGCAACCCGGCAAGACAATGAAAGATCGACCTATGCTTCGAGGCTAAGCAAACAGGAAGCAGAGATAGACTGGAATCGTAATGCCGATACGCTTCAACGGGAAATCAGAGCCTTTGTTCCCTGGCCAGTTAGTTTTACGTCCCTGGATAATAAAAACCTGCGAATTTGGCAGGCCCAGGTAGATACTAATCGTTCTGCGAATTTACCGGGTCATATCATCGATCATAACGCTGAGGGGATATTCGTCAGTTGTCGGGATTCAGTCCTACAAATTACCCAGTTGCAAATGGCTGGTAAAACTCGCTGTAGCGCCGCGCAGTTACTAAACTCTCGAAATTTAACCGGAATGCGTTTTGCCTGGTGGTACGATTCATTGTCTTCAGCCAGGTAAAGAGTTCATGAATTATGCAATCTAGTTCTACCAACCCGCGTTGGCTCGCGCTTCAAGCACTGTTGTTAGTGGTTCATAAGGGCCGTTCACTGGACGATGCCCTGGCCCTGCCCGACAAAACACTTTGCGATACCCGGGATTTATCCCTCTGCCAGGAACTGGCGAATGGGGTGTGCCGTTGGTATTGGGTACTACTCGCGCTACTCAAACCCTATTTGCGGAAACCGCTAAAAGCCAAAGACATCGATCTGGAAATTATTTTATTGATCGGCCTGTACCAGATTTCGATGATGCGTATCGAAAATCATGCTGCGGTAAACGAAACCGTAAAGCTGGTTCTGTCACGAAATAAACCCTGGGCCAAAGGGCTGGTTAATGGGGTTTTACGTCAAGTGATCCGCGACGGCGTGGAAATAGGGCCGGAACACCATGAGGCGTCCTACCCGAAGTGGATGCGCGATACGATAATGACGGACTGGCCGCAAGATCACCAGGATATATTTCGGGCGGGAAATAGTCGTGCGCCGATGACGTTGCGGGTTGACCTGCGGCAGCGATCCCAGAGTGAACAATTAACCATCTTGTTGAAAGAAGGGATGGTTGCAAGCGGACATCCGCTAATCGATTCGGCTATCGAGCTGGAAAAACCCAGCCCGGTGAGCGAGATCAAGGGTTTCGATGATGGTCAACTGAGCGTACAGGATGCCGCCGCGCAGATCGCCGCAAATTTGCTCGACTGTCAACCTGGTATGCGAGTACTAGATGCCTGTTCTGCTCCGGGAGGGAAAGCTGCGCACTTACTGCAGGCCAACGATGATATTGATCTGGTCGCCATCGAGTTGAACCAGGCGCGTCTGAAACTCGTCAGGCAAAACCTTGCACGAATCAAGCGAAAGGCGACGCTGCTTTGCGGTGATGCAGCGAGCCCGCAGGACTGGCATGAAGGCGCTCTATTTGACCGTATTCTCGCCGATGTACCCTGTTCTGCCAGTGGTGTGATCAGGCGACACCCCGATATCAAGTTGTTACGGCGTGCCGATGATATCCCTCAAGTGGTTAATCAACAAAGGAATATACTCAATGGCCTGTGGTCTGTACTCAAGCCGGGTGGCTTACTGCTCTACAGTACCTGTTCAATATTTAAGCAGGAAAACGAACACCAGATAAGATGGTTTGTCGAAAATACTGATAATTGCTCGGTGCCCTCATTGAATTCAGTACAATGGGGTATACCAGTATCTCTCGGGCGCCAAATATTGCCGGGACAGCATAATATGGATGGATTTTACTATGCCTGTTTGGAAAAAGGCTGAAACTAGCAGAAAGCGAAGCTAATGACTTTGTATCGAGTAGCAGTTGCGATAAATTCCCGGTCGCTGATACTGATCGCGAGCCTGTTACTGGCTTCGATGATGACGCTTTCGGTAAGCGCCGGGGAACACCCCGAGTTTATTGTAGAGGAGGCGGGTTTTACCTTCGACGATACTATGCTGATACTTGCCTCCGAAGTTAAAATCGAGTTGCCTGGTTATATTAAAATCGCCATTAACCAGGGTTTTGCGGTACCGTTGATGTTCGAAGTTCAAATTCTTGCCTTCAGAAAATACTGGCTCGACCAGAAAATCGTCACGTTAAAACAACAATACCAACTTCACTACCTGCCAATGCTGAGTTCCTATGCCATTTTTGATCTGAATACCGGTCAGCGTCGATATTACGACAGTCTTACACAGGCGGTCCAAAACCTGGAGGTGGTTTACAATTATCCAATGCTGGATATCAACAATTTGGACTACAACCGCACCTTTTACGCGCGTATGCGCTTTGGCATTGATATCGACGAGTTACCGCTGCCATTAAAGTCGAGTTCTTTGTGGGATAACGACTGGGGATTAGAAAGCGACTGGTACGAATGGGACATTGAGCGGCCCGATTCATGAATAGCACTATTCGCAATTCAGCCTCAATACTGGCGCTGGTAACTCTGTTGTTTGTATCGCTGTATTTAATCAGCGACGCGACCTCCAATTCGGCTACCTTCGGCAAGTATTACAGTTGGTTGGTGTTTTTTAATGCGATTGGTCTGGTCTCGCTACTTGGTCTAATTGTTTACAACGTATACAGGTTGATCGTGCAGTACCGGTTGAAAGCGGTTGGTTCGCGCCTGACAACCCGCTTGATCAGTGTGTTTGTATTGTTGACGATCATTCCGGTGACTATTGTTTATTATTTTTCGCTCAGCTTCCTGCACCGCAGTATCGATAGCTGGTTCGATGTCGGTATCGAGACAGCACTTGAGGATTCCCTGCAACTAGGGCGCAGTGCTTTGGATCTGCGCAAGCGCGAAGCGCTTAAGAAGACACAGATGATCGCATCTGAAATTACCGATATAGCCGATGAGCTAATGATCGTGTATCTCGACGAGGCGCGCGAACGCCACAACGCCAATGAGTTGACCCTGGTCAATTACGATCAATCTATCCTGGCTTCGAGTAGTATCGATTCGACCAGATTGCCGACCGCATTGTCGCTTACCGATGTGGGTGAACTCAGCGCCGAAAAACACTACTTGAATCTGGAGGATAATCCTGTTTATGGCCTTGCAATACGTATTGTCGTGCTGGTTCCAAGTTCAGATGTGACCGAAAGAGCGAGAACACTGCAGGCACTTTTCCCTTTTACTGACCGTCTAAATGAATTGACAATCGGTGTGCAGAGGGCTTTCGAGCAATATAAGGAACTGGCGGTTTTACGCAACCCACTCAAAACCAGCTTTACCCTGGCGCTATCGGTCATCTGGTTGCTCAGCGTGCTATCGGCAGTCTGGCTGGCCTTTGTCGCGGCGCGCAAACTGGTTTCACCAATCAACGATCTGGTAGAAGCCACGAAATTGGTTGCCGCCGGGGATTATGAAAAACAGCTTAGCGTGGAAGGTTCTGACGAGTTAGGAATTCTGCTGCATTCTTTCAATACCATGACGCGCAAAATATCGCAATCGAGAGCAGTGGCGGAGCAAAGTAAGGCGATGGAAGCGGTGCAAAAGAAGTATCTGGAGTCGGTGATGGAGCATATAAATTCGGGTGTGCTAACCATAGATGAAACCGGGTTTATCAAGAGTGGGAATCCAGCGGCTTACTTAATTTTTGGTATGGAGAGCTATTTCTTCAGCGAACTTTACATCACCGATGTGGTGCGAAAATACCCGATGATGCAGCGTTTCTTCGAAGTGGTACAGGACCATATGGAAAATGACCAGGAGTGGCAGGAAGAGGTTGTGATATTCGGCCACAGTGGCAGGAAAATTCTGCGTGTCAGCGGCACAAGCCTGGAGACGCAATCAGAGAATCGAAAAGAACAGGTGATAGTGGTCGACGATTTGACCGAGCTAATCCAGGCGCAAAAAGATTCGGCCTGGAGCGAAATGGCCAGACGTCTGGCACATGAAATTAAAAATCCATTGACTCCGATTCAATTGTCGGCCGAGAGATTGCAGCGTAAATTAAGTGGGGAGGTAACACCGGATAAACAACGCATGCTCGATCGCTATACTCACACTATCGTACAGCAGGTCGAGGCGATGAAATCGATGGTTAATGCCTTTAGTGACTATGCTCGCTCCCCCGAGCAAAATCCGGAATCTCTGAATTTGAATCAGATGATCGAAGCGATAACAATACTGTATGATGAAGATAATGCCGATGTGGCAATAAAACTGGATCTGGATAGCGCTATACCCGTTATTCAGGGGGACGCCGTACGCTTGCGACAATTAGTCCACAACCTGATTAAAAATAGCCTGGAAACTATCGATCAGACTGGATGGATAAAAATACAAACCCGCTGTATACACGAAACGGGTCGACATTTTGCCGAGCTATCGGTCGAGGATAGCGGCAGTGGGATTGCGGATGAAATTGCCGACAGCCTGTTTGAACCCTATGTCACGACTAAGATCTCGGGCAGTGGGCTTGGGCTAGCTATCGTAAAGAAAATCGTCGATGAACATGGTGGTATGGTGTGGACCGAAAAAGGTTCTGAGGGCGGCGCACGATTTATAGTGCGCTTGCCCCTGATATCGCAAATGAATGATGAAACCAGTGCCAATGAAACTAACGCAAAAGATGCCAGGGTAATATCATGAGTACCAGAATTCTTGTTGTCGACGATGAGCCGGATATCAGGTTCCTGCTCAAAGATATTCTTGAGGATGAGGGTTACGAGGTAGATATAGCGGAGCATGCCAAAGCGGCGAATGAAAAAAGGCAGTTGAATATGCCTGATCTGGTGTTGCTAGATATCTGGATGCCGGAAATTGATGGCGTTACCCTGTTGAAAGAATGGAAGGCCTCCAATTCTGACGATTGTCCTGTCGTAATGATGTCCGGCCATGGCACCGTGGAAACCGCGGTTGAAGCGACCAAGTTCGGTGCTTACGATTTTGTTGAAAAACCACTTTCCATGGCTAAGCTTCTGAGTACCGTTAAAGCGGCTCTTGCCAGTACTTCGATATCAGAACAGCAGGGATCTCGTGAGAAAAAAGAAGAACCAGTCGGTAATAGCAGTACCGTACGCCGGTTAAAACTTCAATTTCAAAACTTACTTCATTCGAGAGGCCCCGTGTTCCTTACCGGTGTGGCTGGCAGTGGCCGAAGAATCTGGGCTTCTTATTTGAGCGGGTTATCACATCCTGACAATCCTATGAGGGTATTCGACTCCGATCGAGGGCCGTATGACCTTCTGTCTCTGGGCTCCAACCTTTATATTGAAGAAATATTGGACTTGAGCCAGGATCAGCAAGCTGATATTTGTCGTGGACTTCAGGATGACAACTGGCAGTCCGATTATCGTTTAATCCTGTCCAGTCAACTGGACCATTCACACCTGGTTAAACACCCGAAAATTTTACCAGCATTGGCTAGTTACTGGCGTAAGGCTATTCGAATTCCATCGCTGAACGAGCATATTGAAGATATTCCAGAAATACTCGAGTATTATGTCAATTGGTACGGTAATTACGAGCAGTTACCTTATCGGCATTTTGGCGTGGCTGCACAGAATTTACTACGCAATCACAACTGGGACGGAGATATTACCCAGTTAAAGCAATTCATTAAGGCCATATTGACGAATAGTGACCAGGAGCTCATAGAACTAGATGAAATCCAGCAAATACTGCTGCAAACTGACCCGCTTATTCCGAAGGATTCGAAAAATACGATGCAGTTAAGTATCGACCTGGATCTGGATTTGCGTGAAGCGAGAGAGGTTTTTGAACGAGAGTATTTAGCCCGGCACCTGAGCTTAAGCGGGAACAATATTGCTGAACTTGCGCGACGTGTGGGGCAGGAGCGAACCCACCTTTACCGAAAGTTAAAGACGCTGGGCCTTTATAACAAGAAAAAATCCTGACATGAAGATTATCATACTGGGAGCTGGCCAGGTCGGTTCAACGGTTGCGAGTGAACTCGCCCGGGAAGAAACTAACGAAATTACCGTTATCGATATCGACCAGGCCATCCTGACTGAATTACAGAACCATCTTGATCTGCGGACTATTTCTGGCAATGGATCCTACCCGGAGATACTCGAAATGGCGGGTGCCGACGATGCCGATATGCTGATCGCGTTAACCAATAGCGATGAAATCAACATGGTTGCCTGCCAGGTAGCATCGTCTATATTCCATACACCGACCAAGATTGCCCGTATTCGCTCACCGGAATACTTGCGAAATCCCGAATTGTTTGCAGACGAATCAATCCCGGTAGACGTGATGATTAGTCCGGAATCGCTGGTGACCGAGTATATTCACCATCTAATCGAACATCCCAGTGCGCTACAAGTGCTGGATTTCGCCGAGGGAAGAGTGCAACTGGTTGCGGTTAAGGCTTACGATAATGGTCCCCTCGTCGGGCATGCGCTCAAGACCATGAAGCAACATGTGCCTGGTGTCGATATGCGCGTTGCAGCAATATTTAGAAAAGGTGAATCGGTACGGCCTTCGGCCGAATGTATTGTAGAAGCAGATGATGAAGTGTTTTTTATCGCTGCACGCAAACACATACCGACAGTAATCTCAGAAATGAGAAAGCTTGATAAACCGATCAAACGAGTGATGCTGGCCGGTGGCGGCAACATCGGCGGACAACTGGCCAGGTTGCTTGAAAATGATTACCAGGTGAAGGTAATCGAATCGCTTCCCGCCAGAGCAAGACAGTTGTCCGGTATTCTCGATTCTTCCATCGTGCTGCTTGGGGACGCGGCCAACCCAGACCTGTTAATCGAAGAAAATATCGAGTCGATGGATGTATTTTGTGCCCTGACCAATGATGACGAAGCGAATATACTGTCTTCCATGCTGGCCAAACGCATGGGAGCCAGGAAGGTAATGTCGTTAATCAATCGTCCGGCCTACGTTGAGTTAGTTGAAAGCGGCCTGATTGATATTGCGATCTCACCGCACCAGGTTACGATCGGAACGCTGCTAGCCCATATTCGCCGGGGTGATGTGGTCGCGGTACACGCCTTACGTCGTGGTTCTGCCGAAGCCATAGAAGCGATAGCGCACGGTGACAGCGGTTCTTCGAAAGTGGTTGGTCGTACCATCGAAGAGATCAAGTTACCGATAGGTACCACTATTGGGGCTATTGTACGTGGCGAACGGGTGATTATTGCGCATCATGACACAGTGATTGAGTCTGAAGATCATGTCATCCTGTTTTTAACCGATAAGAAAAAAATCACCGAGGTAGAACGATTGTTCCAGGTTGGATTCACCTATTTTTGACGTGCTATGCAGTTTTCGGTAATACAGCGCGTACTCGGGCTACTGCTAATTGTTTTTAGCAGTAGTTTTTTGCCCCCGTATTTTATTGGTCTTCACTACCAGGACGGTGCGGTCGAACCCTTTATCGAGGCATTCCTCATTACGCAGGTCAGCGGCCTGTTACTTTTTTTACCAGTGCGGAACAATAAAAAGGAGTTACGCCTTCGCGACGGATTTATGGTGGTGGTGCTGTTCTGGACAGTACTGGGTATAGTCGGCGCTTTGCCACTTTATTTATCCGGTATTTACGATATTTCGATTACCGATGCGGTTTTTGAATCGATATCGGGGCTCACCACAACCGGGGCGACGGTGATAGTCGGTATCGATGCGATGCCGCACTCACTATTGTTCTACCGACAGGAATTACAGTGGCTTGGTGGTATGGGGATCATTGTTTTAGCCGTGGCGGTGTTGCCGATGCTCGGAATTGGCGGGATGCAATTGTTTCGGGCAGAAACGCCCGGACCGGTTAAAGACAACAAGCTCACACCCCGTATTACCGAAACTGCGAAATCGCTTTGGTATATCTACATGGGGTTGACGGTCAGTTCTGCGCTGGCCTACTGGGTGGCAGGTATGTCGGTTTTCGATGCGGTGTCGCATGCTTTCTCTACGGTCGCGATTGGTGGTTTTTCCACTCACGACGCCAGCATCGGTTACTTCGATAGTACAGCAATCGAACTGGTCGCTATTGTATTCATGCTTCTTTCAGGCGCCAATTTCGCTATCCACTTTGTTGCACTTCGAAATAGGTCTCTGAAACCTTATGTGCGTGATGCGGAGTTCAGAACCTATATCTGGGTGTTACTGGTGGTGAGTATTGTCACCATCGGGTATTTGCAATTGACCAAGACATTCGAATCGACCGCTGAGTCAATTGTTGAGGGCTTATTTCAGGTAGTGTCGATTGGTACCACGACCGGCTTTACTACTGCCGAATATTATACCTGGCCCGGATTTTTACCCGTATTACTGTTGTACGTGAGTTTTATCGGTGGTTGCTCGGGTTCTACCGGTGGTGGTATTAAGGTAATTCGTATTTTGCTGTTGGTGAAGCAGGGCGCGCGTGAGCTAAAAAGATTGATTCATCCTAGCGCTCAAATTATCGTGAAGATTGGCAAGAAACCCTTACCGGAAAATGTAATCCAGGCGGTATGGGGCTTTTTTGCCGCCTATTTAGCCATTTCGGCATTGATGATTTTGTTGCTAATGGCTTCAGGACTGAATCAGGCGACAGCTTTTTCGGCGGTCGCAGCCTCTTTCAACAATCTGGGGCCGGGACTTGCCGATGTCGGTCAGAATTATGCCTCGATCAACGATTTTGCCAAGTGGGTGCTGAGCTTCGCGATGTTGCTAGGCAGGCTGGAGATATTTACCCTGCTGGTTTTGTTTACCCCGGGGTTCTGGAGAAAGTAATCGGTTATGTACAGGGAAGTACGGTATGCCGATTTT
>CAZJEJ010000043.1:13155-18016 GCA_964544945.1 uncultured Gammaproteobacteria bacterium
GCTGTCCCTGCTTGGCGACTCATCCCTGAGACGTGTTAGTATAGTGTCACGACCTTTAAGGTTATGATATCGCTTTAAAGCTGAATTAATGTCAGCCATGTAAGTGAAAATATGTAGGGGATTTCCTACTTTCTGTCGATAGCCTGGGACTAATAATGGATCAATAATGATATTTCCAGCCATACAACCGGAAAAGACCTGGCAGTTTTCAGTTTCCGATCTACATACCCTTTACCTGGAGGAAAGTGGGAATCCCGACGGCGTACCGGTCGTGTTTCTGCATGGCGGGCCAGGGGGCAGTTGTGAACCAGGGCATCGGCGATTTTTTGACCCAGAGAAGTATCGTATCATCCTGTTCGACCAACGTGGCTGCGGTAAATCAAAGCCACACGCAAGCCTGGAAGAAAATACCACCTGGGATCTGGTAGCGGACCTGGAAAGAATTCGAGAGTTTTTGACGATCGAAAAATGGGTTGTATTTGGCGGTTCATGGGGCTCGACCCTGGCCCTCGCCTATGCGCAAAAACACCCTGAAAGCGTAATGGGTTTGATCTTGCGAGGAATATTTCTCACTCGTGATGAAGATATACGCTGGTTTTACCAGGGGGGCGCAGCACGGATTTTCCCGGAAGCCTGGGAACATTTTCTCGAACCCATTCCCGAAGCCGAACAAGGCGATATAATAAACGCCTACTACAAGCGACTGACCAGCGAAAATGAAATTGTTCGAATGGGAGCCGCCAAAGCCTGGTCGATCTGGGAGGGGACGACCGCCACGCTACTTCCAGATAAAAAGGTCGTTGATTATTTTAGCGATCCGCACATAGCGCTCAGCATTGCACGTATCGAATGCCATTATTTCGTCAACCATAGTTTTTTTAGCCCTAACCAGCTACTGGAGAATGCTTTTAAGCTAAAAGATATTCCCGGATTAATCGTGCATGGACGCTACGATATAATTTGTCCGATTGACCAGGCGTTGTCTCTCAATCAGCAGTGGGGCACTTCTCGACTAAAAATTATTAACAATGCCGGGCATGCGATCTCCGAACCAGGTATCAGCGATGCCCTGGTAGATTGTTGCAAGCAAATGCTTGAAATTTTGACGTGATTACCCTGTTACAGCGCGTCACCGAAGCGAGCGTTGTAATTGAAGAACATTGCTCCGCCAGTATCGAAAAAGGATTAATGGTACTGGTAGGTGTGCAGGTTAGTGATAGCGAACAGATAGCGCGAAAGTTTGTTTCTCGATTGCTCAACTTTCGAGTATTTTCTGATTCTGACGGCAAGATGAACCTGTCCTTAATCGATGTCCAGGGCGATCTGTTGCTGGTACCGCAATTTACCCTCGCTGCGAATACCGGCAAAGGGCGTCGGCCAGGTTTCACTTCGGCAGCGCCACCGGCGCATGGTGAGTATATTTTTCAGGCCATGGTCGAATCCGCGCGTGGCTCTTATCAGCATGTGCAATCGGGTCGGTTCGGTGCCGATATGCAGGTGAAGCTGATTAACGATGGGCCGGTAACCTTTATTCTGGACTGATTTATTGTCTTTGCGCCATATAGAGCGCGGAGATTACGCCCGTAGGGTCGAAGCTATTCGACCAATGATTTAGACGGAACGCGACGGGTTGAATGAATTCAACCCGACACAAATTTACTTAAAAGGTCGAATTCCAGCCGGATGTCGATTATTATCTGATTCCTCATCTGTTCTACCCGAAAAGCGTTATTCATGCCAGATCGTACCGCCACAGTGACCAGAGATACTCTGGAAACGCAAATCACGGTTTCCGTTAATCTCGATGGAACAGGCAAAGCCAGCTTCGACACCGGAATCTCGTTTCTCGAGCATATGCTCGACCAGGTCGCTCGACATGGAATGATCGATCTCGATATCAAGGCCAACGGCGACCTACATATTGACGATCACCATACGGTTGAAGATATTGGAATCACCCTGGGCCAGGCGATTTCTCAGGCACTTGGCGACAAAAAGGGAATTTTGCGCTACGGTCACGCTTATGTGCCGCTCGACGAAGCGCTGTCACGGGTGGTGATCGATTTTTCAGGTCGCCCCGGAATCGAGTACCGGGTAGATTATCCGCGCGCCCGCATAGGCGCATTCGATGTCGACCTTGTCCATGAATTTTTCCAGGGGTTCGTGAATCATGCAGTGGTGACCCTGCACATCGACAACCTGTTTGGCGGTAATTCTCATCATATAGCCGAAACCATATTTAAAGCCTTCGGGCGTGCATTGCGAGTTTCAGTATCCAGGGATGAAAGAATGGAGGGCGTGATCCCCTCGACCAAGGGTTCGCTGTAATTTATGCAAAGTATTGCTGTTATCGACTACGGGATGGGCAATCTCCGGTCTGTTGTCAACGCGCTGGAGCATCTAGCAGGAAAAAACCACAAAGTGGTATTAACCTCGAATCCGGATCAGGTTAAAAGCGCGCAGCGGGTAGTGTTTCCTGGGCAGGGAGCAGCTGGAGACTGCATGCGTGCCATAGATCAGTACGAGTTACGCGAAACAATTTGTGATGCGGCTAACAACAAACCATTCCTGGGAATTTGTATGGGTATGCAGGTTTTGATCGAGCATAGCGAAGAGAACCAGGGCACTGCGTGTCTGGGCATTTACCCGGGGCAGGTACGATATTTTGGCGATGATCATCGTGGTGACAATGGGGAAAAACTCAAAGTGCCACATATGGGCTGGAATCGGCTACGCCAGACCGGCGAGCACCCACTCTGGAAATCGATCGAAGACAATACCAGATTTTATTTCGTACACAGTTATTACCTCGAAGCCAGTGACCAAAGCCTGGTGGTCGGCGAGTGCGAATATGGGTTTTCCTTTGGCTGTGCTATAGCCCGCGACAATGTATTCGCCCTGCAGTGTCATCCTGAAAAAAGCGCCGATGCGGGGCTTCAATTGCTGTCTAATTTTATCTGCTGGGATGGTCAGGCATGATCCTTATTCCCGCTATCGATTTAAAACAGGGGCGTTGTGTACGGTTGCGCCAGGGGCGCATGGAAGACAGCACTGTGTTTTCAGACGATCCAGTTTCGATGGCTGGAAAATGGGTGTCACAGGGTTGCAAACGGCTGCACCTGGTTGACCTCGATGGCGCCTTCGAAGGAGAGCCGGTGAACGCCGATGTCATCGAGGAAATCACCGCCGCATATCCCGGCTTACCGATTCAAATCGGTGGTGGTATCCGTACCGTCGATACGGTTGAAGCTTACCTGGCGGCGGGTGTCAGCTATGTCATTATCGGCACGCAAGCAGTCAAGAAACCCGAGTTTGTTACCGAACTATGCGCCGAATTTCCCGGCAATGTGATCATCGGTATTGACGCGAGGGATGGAATGGTTGCGGTGCAGGGCTGGGCCGAGGATTCCGATCATGGTGCAGAGGCTTTGGCACGACGTTTTGAAGACCAGGGAGTTTCGGCCATCGTATATACTGATATCGGCCGTGACGGCATGATGCAGGGGGTAAATGTCGAAGCGACAAAATCGCTCGCTAAATCAGTGAATATTCCAGTGATCGCCTCAGGTGGTGTGACCGACATGGAAGATATTAAGAAACTCAACAAAGTTAAAGATTCAGGTATCGAGGGAGTAATAATCGGCCGCGCGCTGTACGAGCGGACGATTAGTCTGGTAATAGCCCAGGAATATCTCGACAGCCATTAAGCATTGCCCGAAAAACATGCCGCTCGCGAAACGAATTATCCCCTGCCTTGATGTCGACAATGGACGTGTTGTTAAAGGGGTAAAATTTGTCGAAATTCGTGATGCCGGCGACCCGGTAGAAAATGCCCGACGCTATAATCTCGAAGGGGCCGACGAACTGACCTTTCTCGATATTACCGCGAGCTCGGATGATCGGGAAACCATGGTACACGTGGTCGAGGCGGTAGCCAGAGAAGTGTTTATTCCTCTGACCGTTGGCGGAGGGATCCGCGAGGTTGCCGATATTCGACGTCTGTTAAATGCCGGTGCAGATAAGGTAAGTATCAATACCGCCGCGGTGTTCAATCCCGAGTTTGTGCAACAGGCGTCGAGTAAGTTTGGATCGCAGTGTATCGTGGTGGCGGTCGACGCAAAGAGAGTCAGCGAAGACGGGCAACCCGGACGATGGGAAATTTTCACCCATGGAGGGCGAAAACCAACTGGCATCGACGCAATCGACTGGGCATGTAAGATGGATCGATACGGTGCCGGAGAAATTCTTTTAACCAGCATGGATCGGGATGGAACAAAAATCGGATTTGATCATGAACTAACACGACGGGTTTCGGAAGCAGTCAGGGTGCCAGTCATTGCCTCGGGCGGTGTCGGCAACCTGCAGCATCTGGCCGATGGGGTATTAAAGGGCAAGGCCGACGCGGTACTGGCCGCGAGTATATTTCATTTTGGCGAGTATCGTATTAGCGAGGCAAAGGCTTATATGGCTTCGTGTGGCATTGAGATGCGACTCTAATGGATAACAGTAGCTGGCTAGATCAGGTGAAGTGGGATAGCGACGGACTGGTGCCGGCCATTGCGCAGGATGTCGAATCGGGGGAAGTATTAATGATGGCCTGGATGAACCGTAAAGCGTTGGAATTGACGCTGGAAAAAAGTCGCGCGGTTTACTGGTCGCGTTCACGCCAATGTGTGTGGTACAAGGGTGAGTCGTCTGGCCACACTCAGGAACTGGAGGAAATTCGCATTGATTGCGATGCTGACGTCGTATTGTTGCAGATCAGGCAACAAGGTGGCATCGCTTGCCATACCGGTCGGAGGCGTTGCTTCTTCCGCGTATGGAATAACGGTGAATGGCAAATTGACGAGGAAGTGATTAA
>CAZJEJ010000044.1:0-17715 GCA_964544945.1 uncultured Gammaproteobacteria bacterium
ATAAACAGGCAGTGACAGAGGCCCTGAGCATCCAGGATCGCATCTACCACCTTGCCACTACCATCTGCGGCGGCGGCTCCACTGGTGCATATCTCATCACCCGGTACCGGACAGTGGTCGGTAGAAAATTTGGCCAGAAACAACCGGCGTTTCAATTTTCCCAGATACTGCATACGCGCGACTATTTCCTGGCCAGGATAACAACCTTTTTTAAAACTCACACCATCGAGCAAATCAAGATTCGACATTTGCAATACAAATTCCCCGGATGTTTCGGGGTAGATCACAGGGATACCACTGTTAATCTCCGATAGACGCCAGGCGTCGAAACTTGAAACAGCTAATCGATGTGCAAATTCATTCCACAAGGATTTTGCCTGGTCTATAGAAAGGCATAAAAGTAAATATCGATTTTGTTGTTCGAGGTTTCCGATCCTGAGAGATACCAGATTGTCATCCTGGTATACCTCGCCTACTTTAAGACTTAAGAGCGAATGTCCGGTGATGAAAGGATCGTCAGACTGGAGCGCAAACCGAGCAAAATGATCGGATGCATCCGCTAGTGTCACTTTGGATTGAATCACAAACATGCTTAAGCGTTGTAACAACGACGCCACCAACGAATGCTGTGTGATCAAAATATAACCGTTGGAAATACGTACGACCCGAAATATAGCCAGCATACGGCCTTTGGGTGTCGAGTAGGCGCTTAACTGCAACTTCGACTCGTCAATATGAGCAATATCGTTACTCAATTGATTTTGCAAAAACTCGCCAGCATCGTCGCCGGTAACTAGAATCAACCCCAGATCAGTGGCGTCACAGATAAAGTTGCCCGTATCAAAGCCACTGGGTTTCAATTCAATGAATGTCTGCCAGTCTTTCATTTTTCCCCTGCTGTTGGCGTATTGCCCAGTCTATATGCTCCTGAATATAAGCGCTATGTATCGCATAGTTCGATTTTAGCGTAGCTAATATATCTGGGTTATATTCGGTATTTCCAAGTGCGATAGCGATATTTCTGATCCAGTTTTGGTAGCCAATGCGGCGAATCGCCGACCCTGTCATTTTATGTTCAAAGTCTTCAGAAGACCAGGTAAAGCAATCCAGTAGCGAAATGCTGTCGAGTCCATGTCGAGGCCGAAAATCAGCTTCCTGGGTAATTCTGGCAAATCGATTCCACGGACAGAATAATTGGCAGTCATCACACCCATAGATACGATTCCCAATCGCAGAGCGGAGTTCGACTGGGATTGCTGACTTATGCTCTATGGTTAAATACGATATGCATCGGCGCGCGTCGACGACGTAGGGTGCAACGATTGCCTGGGTTGGGCACACTTCCATACAGGTAGTGCAGCGACCGCAGTGGTTTTCTGCCGGCTTGTCGATATCGAGTAGCAGATCAGTATAAATTTCGCCGAGGAAAAACCAGGAACCATGATCTCTATGCAAGATATTGCTGTGTTTACCCTGCCAGCCTATACCTGCTTTAGCAGCCAGTGCTTTTTCAAGTACCGGGGCACTATCTGTAAATACGCGGTAGCCCATATCCCCCACCAATGCGGATATAGCTGTTGCGTAATGCTGGAGGCGTTTACGCATTAATTTGTGGTAATCGCGACCCAGCGCATAACGCGAAATGTACGCCATTTCGGGTTTCTGCAACAGTTTTTGCGGCCACTTACCCTCGTTAACCAGGTAATCGAGCCTTACACAAATCACCGAAAGAGTACCGGGTATCATCTGTTCGGGCTGCAGGCGTTTTTCGACGTTACGCGCCATGTAATCCATTTCGCCGTGATAGTTTTTCTCAATCCATTGTTTGTAATGGCTGTGGTATTGATCCAGCCTGGTGTCGGTTATGCCGATTTGTTGAAACCCAAGTTCTTCGCCAATACGTTTTATCCTTTGGCTCAGGGTTTGCGACGATTGACTATTCACAACGGGTGACAGGTATATTCGGATGAAAACGGGGGTTGTCGGGTGCATCTTTCAGAACGACTGGTACAATACCGTATTTTTACCCAAATTAGAAATGTCTATCTACCTGGCGATTGCTGTGGGAGGTTCCTGCGGCGCGATTTCACGTTACTGGATGTCCAACGCGACCTATTCCTGGCTGGGAAATAATTTTCCTTACGGCACCTTGATGGTTAATATAATCGGGTCGCTGCTAATGGGCTTTCTGACCGTGTTACTGGTGCAGCGCTTTAACGTCAGTGAGGAGGTACGGCTTGGTTTGATCGTTGGATTTCTCGGCTCATTTACTACATTTTCTACTTTCGCTCTGGATACAATACACTGGTACGAAGGTGGTTCTGTAGTCAAAGCTTTAAGCTATATACTACTCAGTGTAATCTTTAGTGTAGTTGGGGCCTGGGTAGGGATGATGAGTGCCAAACAATTATTTTTGAGATAAACCTCTACTTTTATATACAACCACATATCCAATGAAACTCTTATCCGTGATTAATAACTACCCTCTCGTCTTGAGGGAAGATTAATGTTAGACCCTAAGCGATTGCGAACCGATCTTGATACGATTGTCAAAAAATTACGGATCAAGCGATTCGAATTTGACACTTCGCTGTTTAACCAACTGGAAGAACAGCGAAAATCTCTGCAAATCAGGACACAAAATTTGCAAAATCAAAGAAACCTTCAATCCAGGGCAATAGGTAAGGCAAAAGCACAGGGTGATGATATTCAGCCTTTACTGGATTCGGTATCTGATCTAGGCGATAAATTAAAGGTTGCCGAGGGCGAGCTAAACGAACTACAAACCAGGCTCGATGACCTCCTTTTAGGGATACCTAATATTCCGCATGAATCGGTACCAGATGGAGATTCAGACGATGATAATCTGGAGATTCTGACCTGGGGTACCAGACCGCAATTCGATTTCGAAATACAGGACCATATTGATCTGGGTCATAATTTGAACGGGCTTGATTTTGAACGTGCTGCCAGGCTGTCTGGAGCCCGGTTTGTAGTAATGACTGGACTACTGGTTACGCTGCATCGAGCACTTATTCAATTCATGATCAATTATCATTGCCAGCATCATGGTTATACCGAAGTATATGTACCCTATCTGGTCAATGAAGCGACCTTGACCGGCACCGGGCAATTACCGAAATTCAAGGAAGATTTATTTCACATCGATTCAGAGAACTTCAACCTGTATCTGATTCCAACCGCCGAGGTTCCGATTACCAATCTGGTGGCCGGCACCATTCTTGAGGCCGATCAATTGCCGCGTAAGTATGTTGGCCATACAGCATGTTTTCGGTCTGAAGCTGGCTCCTACGGACGCGATACTCGGGGCATGATGCGTCAGCACCAGTTTGAAAAGGTAGAGTTGGTACAGATAGTAAAACCAGCAGAGTCGATGCGGGCTTTGGAAGATTTAACCGGGCAAGCCGAAAAGATATTACAGCTACTCGAGCTCCCCTATCGCAAGGTAGTATTGTGTGGGGGCGATTTAGGGTTTGCCGCTACCAAGACCTATGATCTTGAAGTCTGGTTGCCAGGGCAAAACGCTTACAGAGAAATATCATCCTGTAGTAATATGCTCGATTTTCAGGCCAGGCGTATGAAAGCCCGCTGGCGCAATCCAGATACCGGTAAACCAGAACTGGTACACACGCTTAATGGTTCCGGATTGGCAGCAGGGCGTACCCTGATTGCGGTAATGGAAAATTATCAACGAAGTGATGGCAGCATCCGCGTTCCCGATGTTTTGCATCCATTCATGAATGGATGCACAGAAATCGGACCTTAGGCATCTAAACTGAGAACAATGAGTGGTCTGGAACAGGGAAATTTATGAAGCTGATGTGGAAATTACTGCTTACTGTACTGGTAATAAGCCTGCTCCTGCCCTTTACTTTGTTAAGAGATGATACTGGAAATACATTACTTGATTTTTCAAATTTTAAGTGGCCAGACTGGCGCAAATCAACGAAAATTATATTAAATGCGTTCGAGTCCTCGGACCCAACACCTGAAAGTGTAGATATTATTTATCAATGGGTCGATGCGGAAGGTAATATACAATTTAGCAATACCCCGCCACCCGAGGGAATTAAATTTAGTGTCAAAAATTACGACCCTGAACTGAATAATATACAATCAGTTACTAGCAAGACAGGCGAGGTAAATGGATCTGTAGTACCAATAAATGATCCACCCGAAAATAAATTTACAACCACCGAAGATTTAGGCAGTCCTTATTCAGCGGACGGTATTGAAAAACTGTTTGAGGATGCCAATAACATTGAAAAGTTATTGAATCAAAGGTTACTAAAACAGGAGGCCGCTCTAGGCCAATAAGAGATGACTATGAAATTTAATCTACCCATTCTAGTTCTATTGAGCCTTGTCGCCTTTAGTGTTGATGCAGCTGGAAAACTTGCTTTTCTCAACCCGGCTATCATCATGGAACAGGCACCGCAGGCTAAGGCCGCTTCCAAAGCTCTTGAAATCGAGTTTAAGCAACTTGAGTTAGATTTGCGCGCAGATGCGGACAGTATCAGGCAGATGGAAAGCGATTATCAGAAAGATAGTGCGATAATGAGCGCCGAACAGAAAAAGAAAAACAAGGAAGCAATCGATCAGAAAAAACGCAAGTTTCAGCTCGACCAACAATCGGCAAAAGAAGATTTACAGATTCGTCGCCAGCAGCTAATTCAGAAGATACAGCAAACAATTGCAGCCGTGATTCGTAAATTTGGAGAAGATAACGAATATGATTTAATATTTACCGAAGGTGTCGCTTATGCAAGTGACAGTGTCGATATCACCGATGAAATTCTAATGGAGCTGTCCCAATAGCTTCTTCAGGAGCCGAGGTCTCTCCCTGACTTCTCGGCCCCTGATCTTCAAGATTCCTTCTGGCTAACCGGGTCCGAAACAGGTTCAACCGGCTTTTGAACAGTCGGAGAAGGCAAATCCTGCCTTACCGACTCGTTCGGTGTTGGTGTGGAAGTTTCTATGGTTTTGATCGGTTTATTTTCAGCTCCAGCCTTTTTAACCGGTGTATCCGATTTTGTGGTTTTAACTTCTTTTCGCACGTCGTTTGAATCCGGTATTGCTTTTTTAACCGATTCTGGTTTTTCGATTCGATCAGGTTTCGCCGGTTTAACCGATTCTGGCCTGTCTTTATCATCCCCGCTGGTGTTGATATTTTGAACAACCGGTTCGGGCCTGGTGACTTTTTCCGTCCCGGTATTTTGTTGATCGACTACTTTTTCCCTGGGCATAGAGCTTTTTGGCTTCTCCTGCTCAGCAGGACGTTCTCCGACTTCGCTGGAGACGGAAGATTTTTGTTCGAGGTTATCGTCCCTGGGTGTATTGGCTTGTCTATTGCCAGATCGGTTAGAACGATTAGCCGAACGGTTCCCGCGCGACCTTTGCGGACGGTTTTGCTTCGATTGTCGAGACTCAGAATTTTCAGCCTTATTGCCTGAGCTTTGTTCTTTGTCCCTGGCTTTCGGCTTAGCCTTCGGCTGCGCACTCCTGGCGGCGGTAGAGCTTTTATTAGCGGGTGTATTGCCGCTGCGACTACGATTTTGATTTCCTCGATATTTGCCGCGCCGAGGTCGGTTTCTGTTATCGGCCTGATGGTTTCCCGGCTTACTTTGTTGCTCTGCCTCCTTGCTCTTCTTTTCGCCCTCACCGAACAGCGCTTCGGTAAGTCTTTGGAAAATCCCCGGCCTGTTGTCGTGCTGTTTCACCGCTGCAGTAGCGGGCTTCAGTGAGGGAGGGTCGACCCGTTGCACCGCGGCAGTCTCACCCGGGGTGATTTGGCTGCTGGAAATTTCTACTAAATTGACAGGTTCTTGCTCTGTGGTTAACTCATAAGATTTTTTGTAATTCGACTCGTGTCTGTGAGTATCGTTATCTTTGACCCGCTCAATTTCAAAATGAGGTGTTTCCAGGTTTGGGTCTGGAATCACGACCAGGTGGACTTTTCGACGTTCCTCAATGCTTTCAATTTTGTCGCGCTTTTCGTTGAGCAAATAGGTGGCGCATTCAATCGGAAGCTTGGCGAGAATTTTACCTGTATTGTCTTTCAGTGACTCTTCCTCCAGCAGGCGCAAAACAGCGAGTGACAGGGGTTCGATATCACGGATTGTACCCTGCCCAATGCAACGTGGGCAGACGATCTGGCTCGATTCGCCAAGCGAAGGACGTAGACGCTGACGAGACATTTCAAGCAAGCCAAATCGGGATATACGCCCGATTTGAACCCTGGCACGGTCATCATATGCCGCATTGCGAAGCCTGGTTTCTACTTCGCGCTGGTTTTTATTCTGCATCATATCGATAAAATCTATGACAATTAGCCCACCGAGATCGCGAATTCGGAGTTGTCTTGCAATTTCGTCAGCGGCTTCCAGGTTGGTCAATTTGGCGGTATCTTCAATATCGCTACCGCGGGTTGCACGTGCCGAATTAACATCGATCGAAATCAGTGCTTCGGTATGATCGATCACAATCGCACCACCCGAGGGCAGGGTCACTTCGCGGGAAAAAGCTGATTCGATTTGGTTTTCGATTTGGAAACGGTTGAATAACGGTAAATCATCGTCGAATTTTTTTAATTTACCGAGTGTATTGGGCATGACCATGGACATGAAATCATGCGCCTGCTCGTATGCCTTTTGTGAATCGATTAGAATTTCACCGATATCAGATCGATAGTGATCGCGTAGCGCACGAACCACGATATCCGACTCCTGATAAATCAGGAAGGGTGCTGCTTTAGCCGCTGCAGCTTTTTCTATCGCAAGCCATACCTGGTTCAAATAGTCCAGATCCCATTGCATTTCCTCGGTGGAACGACCCACGCCGGCAGTACGTACAATAAGACCCATACCTTCAGGCATATTGAGTTCGGATAATACCTTCTTCAACTGGTCGCGATCTTCCCCTTCTATTCGACGGGAAACGCCACCAGCACGGGGATTTTGCGGCATCGCCACCAAAAATCGACCTGCGAGGCTAATAAAGCTAGTTAGCGCCGCGCCCTTGTTACCGCGTTCTTCCTTTTCTATCTGAACGATGATTTCCTGATCGACTTTGATCGCATCTTTAATGCTTACTTTGCCACCATCAGTTTTAGCATCGGACTTGTAATATTCTTTGGAGATTTCCTTGAACGGCAAAAAGCCGTGACGTTCCGCCCCGTAGTTAACGAATGCGGCTTCCAGGCTGGGCTCTATACGGGTTATTTTCCCTTTATAGATATTGGATTTTTTCTGCTCCCGAAAGGGGACTTCGATGTCGAGATCGTATAGGCGTTGGCCATCGACCATAGCTACCCGAAGTTCTTCTACCTGGGTGGCATTGATTAAAATACGTTTCATGCGTGATTCTGCCTTGAAGTAAAGGCCTAGTACCTGTTGTCTTCCACTGTTCTGATTTATTTAATGAAGGTTTTAACATCTGCATGGAACAGGTTTGGAAATATCTGTCCAGACCGATTATCAGTGCGATGTTTTTGATCAGAAAATAGCTATAAAATAGACTGTACATGAGCCTGAGTCATTGAAAGTTGCCCTGAATTAAACCGATGTTTATAGAGGCTTAAAGGACTTATCTTATTAGAAAACAAAGATTTAACTAAATTGTTCTCTATAAAAAACCGTTTTGGTAGTGTCTTACCTGTTAATTAAACAGTACTATACTACACACGTGAATATACCATACTTTGTCAGCACTGCCATCATTTGAATACAATTACTTCTAAAAAAACTGGCGTCAATTTCATTGAAATCGACCAGACTCAGGTTGGGCAGAGGCTGGATAATCTGTTATTTAAAAAACTAAAGCATGTACCGAAAACCTGGGTTTACCGAATCATCCGAAAAGGTGAAGTCAGGGTAAACAAAAAACGTATCAAGCCCGACTACAAAGTTAAAGCGGGCGATCTTGTTAGAATTCCGCCCCTTCGTCTCGATCAGAAACAGGACGCCGATGTATTTATTCCACCCGGACTGTTGGCATCTATCGAGAACTCAGTGCTGTTCGAAAATTCGCATATCCTGGTGATTGATAAACCCGCAGGCGTCGCCGTGCATTCAGGTTCGGGTGTCAATTTCGGAATTATCGATATTATGCGGCGCATCCGCCCCAATACTGAGATCGAATTGGCGCATCGTCTCGACCGGGATACCAGTGGCTGCCTGCTGTTGGCTAAACACAGGCAGTCGCTATTGGCGATGCAACGATATTTTCAGGATAATTCTGTCGTTAAGATGTATTTAGCTGTAGTAAAAGGTAGGTGGCCACTAGCAAATCGAGAAATTTCCCACGCGTTATCAAAAAAGACAATGCTCAATGGAGAACGGCGGGTGTACGCCGACCCAAACGGACAAAATGCGCTTACACGAATATTAGAACTTGAAGCAGGTGAACTATATAGCGTGTTAAAAATTCGACTAATGACAGGCCGGACGCATCAAATTCGTGTTCATTGTCAGATCGAAGGTCACGAGATAGCCGGAGATAACAAATACGGAGACAGGCAATTTAATAAAACGATGAAGCGTGGAGGAGTAAAAAACCTGATGCTCCATGCGGCTAGCCTCGATTTGCCTGAATCTGAATATTGCCAGGCAATGATTATCAATGCGAATCTTCCGGAAAAGTTTAAAGGGTTAATCAAGGACTCCTTAGATGCCTAAATATTACGAACTGATCATATTTGACTGGGATGGTACATTAGTCGATTCGCAGGCTCAGATTATCAATTGTATGCAGAATGCCTTTATTAACATGGGCCTTAAATCACCGGATTATTCGGCTATTCGGCATATCGTCGGGCTGAGTCTCGATAGTGCGATTACTCGCCTTGCCCCACAGCTGGACGAACCGACACGCTCTTTGGTGGTCGAAGCTTACAAGGATCTCGCTTTTGCCAATAGTAATCACTCGGCGACACCGTTTGGTGGTGTGAAAACCAGCCTGAAATACCTGCAACAATGTAATGTTTGTCTCGCTATCGCTACTGGTAAAGGGAGGAGGGGGCTAGACGCCGCACTAACCGGTAGTGGTCTATCCGGGTTCTTTGATATAACCAGGTGTGCCGACGAAACCCTGTCAAAACCTGACCCGCTGATGCTGGAGGAGATTTTAACCGATGTGAATACCGATGTTGAAAAAGCGATCATGGTAGGCGATACCAGCTACGACATAGAGATGGCACAAAATATCGGTATGGACACGATCGCAGTTACTTATGGAATGCACGACGAGAATCATCTCCGCCAGTTCCAGCCCGATTATCTAATCCACGATATCACTCAAATCCAGAACCTGGTAAGCAGGAATCCACATGTTTAGTTCAAAAAAACAACCCGGTAATGCAGATGCTTCAACCGATCAATCACAGGGTATTAACTCTGGAAATAACTACGAGGCAATAGTACAGAAACTGGCATTTGCCGCCATTACCGAGCAGCGCCGGGCACGCCGATGGCGCATTTTCTTCCTGGCTTTATTTTTCCTGTATTTGACCATACTGATGCTTATGTTGTCAGGCGATGGTGGCGGTGAAATTTTCGGTAGTAAAGAGGGCGAAAATGGAAAGCATACTGCACTGGTTCAGATGCAGGGTATTATTTCCAGTGGAGAAAAAGCAGGCGCAGATAATATTATCGAAGGACTCGAATCGGCGTTTGCTCACGAAAATACAGCCGCTGTCATCCTGGAAATTAATTCTCCAGGAGGATCCCCTGTTCAGGCGGCTTATATCTACGATGAAATCCGACGCCTCAGAAGTAAATATGAATCGATACCCATCTATTCTGTCGTATCGGATATTGCCGCTTCCGGAGGATATTTTGTCGCAGCCGCCACGGATAAAATATATGTGAACAAATCGAGCCTGGTTGGCTCGATTGGCGTACGTATGGATAATTTCGGGTTTGTCGGACTGATGAAAAAGCTCGGGATCGAGCGTCGATTACTGGTCGCCGGTGAAAATAAGGGATTGTTCGATCCGTTTCTACCCGAGAATGTTGCGCAGAAAGCTCATCTACAACAATTACTGAATGAAGTACATCAGCAATTTATCGATGCTGTCAAGCAGGGGCGCGGTGATCGCCTGGCCTCGAGCAAAGATATATTCAGTGGCTTGATATGGACCGGCGAAAAGGCCCTGGAGTTGGGACTGGTAGACGCTTATGGAACGACTAAAAGTGTTGCAAGAGAGGTAGTTAAAGTGGAATCGATTGTCAACTTTACCCCTAAGCGTGAGTTTTTTGATCGACTAGTCGAGGGCATAGGCGTCACTTTCTTTAATCAATTGCGAAGCCAGTTCGAATCGGATATCAACTAGTCGTAAATAACCTGAAATTCGACATATTCCTGCTTCATTTGCCAGTTTATCTATACGATTACTATACCCGCGCTTTCCAGCATGGTGATTAAACGGATCAGCGGCAAACCCATTAATGCGGTTGGATCATCCCCGTACATCTTGTTGAATAAACAGATACCGTAGCCTTCGGACCGAATGCTACCCGCACACTGATAAGGCTGTTCTATTTGCAAATAGTGTGAAAGTTGTTGATCACTCAAATGCCGAAATTCGACCGAGTAGGTAATATCATCTACCTGTTTAAACCCCTTTGCAGCGTGTAATACGCAAACCCCAGTATGAAATACGATGGTCTTGCCCTGAGCCGCTTTTAACTGATTAAGCGCCGATTCGTAGTTACCAGGCTTTCCCAGAACTTGATTTTCCAGTAGTGCACATTGATCCGATCCGATAATAACGGCATCGGTGAATCTATTGCTTAGCGCCAGGGCTTTCTGCTCGGCCAGGCGGCATACGTATTCGCTCGCCACCTCATCGTCGTGCCTTGTTTCGTCTATATCGGGAGAATAGCAATCAAAATTTAAATGCAAGCGTTCAAGTAAGGCCTTTCTGTAGGGTGAACTACTGGCGAGAATTAATTTCTTAGACAATAATCCTCCTGCTAAAGGGGCAATTTATTTAAAGGATTTGTTCAACAACCGGGTCTCTAGATCGAGCCAAAACCTCGATTTCAGCAGTATATTACAAACATTCGGGAATGCCATGAAAACTACTAATATCAATAGACAAGTTTGTTGGTATCCATGTAAAATCCCCCGCCTCCATGCAAGGCAAATTACAACGACGTTATCAGATACAAAAAGAAGTGTCTCGAGACGGTTATTTTCAGGGTGTAATTGAATTGGGGGCTTTGGTGAGGCTGGCCGGAAAGCTCGATAGTAACCAGGGAAAAGTTATGGTCGAATTTGAATTCAACGATAGCGGTTATGATTGTCCGGTATTGAAGGGGCGAGTGGAAACCAGCCTGGTGGTTAAATGTCAACGCTGCCTCAAGGGCATGGATTTAGAAATAAAGAGTCAGTTCGAGCTTCTTGTCGATGCCTCTGACGAATTGGCGCACGAGTCACGTCTCGACACGATTTATAGCGACAATGGAACTATAGATATTTTTGAAGTGGTAGAAGAGGAACTGATTCTTGGCCTGCCACTAGTGGCAATGCACGATGATAGTTCGTGTAATGAAAATCGGATTTCAAAGGATGAGATACCTGAAATTGCTGTTAAAGAAAACCCGTTTTCGGTACTTAAAAAACTGAAAACAACTAACTGATTTATTTTGGAGAATTTAAATGGCTGTACAAAAAAGTCGAAAAACCCCTTCGAAGCGGGGCATGAGACGATCACACGACGCACTCGGTAGCGCTACTCTGTCGGTTGAGTCTACTACGGGTGAAACCCACCGCCGGCATCATGTCAGTGCAGATGGTTATTACCGGGGTCAAAAAGTAATTGCAGATAAAATTGTCGATGACGAAGAGTAATTTTTTTTCATCTCTCATTTTATACGGGCGGTATCAACCGCCCGTATTTATTTGTAGCGAGTAGAAAGTGATTCAAAAAACCATCGCGTTAGATGCTATGGGGGGTGATCATGGCCCGAGTGTTACGGTACCAGCAGCTAAAATAGCCTTGCAGGAATTTCCGGATATTCAACTCATTCTAGTCGGAGACGAAGTTCGACTTACCGGTGAGTTAGAAAAACAGGGTCTACAAAAGGAATCGAGGATCAGTATCCAGCATGCGTCGGAAGTCGTCGGGATGGATGAACCACCGGTTCATGCACTGAAGAAGAAAAAAAATTCTTCCATGCGAGTTGCCATCAACCTGGTCAAGGAAGGAAGAGTTCAAGCCTGTGTTAGTGCCGGTAATACAGGGGCCTTGATGGCAACCAGTAAGTTTGTATTGAAAACAATTAAGGGCATTAGTCGCCCAGCGATATGTACTATCCTTCCTTCAATTTCTGGGCATACTCATATGCTGGATCTAGGTGCGAATGTCGAGTGTACTGCTGAAAATTTACTCGAGTTCGCTATCATGGGATCGGTATTGGCCCAGTCTGTAGAAGGCGTGGAAAAACCGACGGTTGGACTTTTAAATGTCGGTTCTGAAGAAATGAAGGGACACGAAACCATCAAGAATGCCAGTCGACTGATAGCTGCCAGCGGACTCAATTATCAGGGCTTTGTCGAAGGAGACGATATTTACAAGGGAACGGTCAATGTCGTCGTCGCCGATGGTTTTGTTGGCAATGTTTCCCTCAAAACCGGTGAGGGGCTGGCTGCGCTTGTAAACCATGTTTTAAGAAGGGAGTTCAAGAGAAATCTGGTGACAAAATTTGCTGGCATCATCGCTCTACCGGTACTTCGCGCGGTGAGGAAAATTCTCGATCCACGGCGCTATAATGGGGCTAGTTTGTTAGGTTTAAATGGCATTGTTGTAA
Source organism: uncultured Gammaproteobacteria bacterium (assembly GCA_964544945.1). Classification (GTDB taxonomy): domain Bacteria; phylum Pseudomonadota; class Gammaproteobacteria. Next base: position 12,834 of record CAZJEJ010000044.1, read on the forward strand.
AAAGTCATGGGGGAGCTGATATTCATTCATTCTTTAATGCCATTAAAATTGCTAATATAGAAATTGATAATGATGTACCGCAACGCATCTCGCGTGTAATCGAACCGTATTTTTCGGATACAGGGAGAACGTAATTATGACCTTTGCCCGTATTACCGGTACTGGTGGATACCTGCCAGAAAATGTCATGACCAACGCCGATTTGGAAAAGATCGTCGATACTACAGATCAGTGGATTCGAGAACGGACTGGAATCGAACAGCGACACATAGCGGTCGAAGGTCAAACCACTGTCGATCTGGCTGAAGCTGCCTCACGTAAGGCTATCGAATCGGCCAATATCGACGCCCAGGAAATTGATTTAATCATCCTCGCCACCTCGACTCCCGATAAAATATTTCCCAGCTCGGCCTGTATTTTACAGGCTAGACTTGGAATACATGGATGTCCGGCATTTGATATTCAGGCTGTTTGCACTGGATTTATCTATGCGCTTACCGTAGCGGAAAAATTTATCAAGTCTGGGAGTAGTAAAAAGGCACTGGTGGTTGGGGCGGAAGTTTTTTCACGCATACTGAACTGGCAAGATCGAAGCACCTGTGTACTATTTGCCGATGGTGCCGGAGCCGTGATTCTTGAATCGGATGAAGAGACGGGTATTTTGTCAACACACATCCACGCCGACGGAAAATATGAAAACCTGCTACTCGTTCCCTACGGTATTGCTGACGGCTACGACCAGGTCAAAGCCGGTAAAGCTTACGTGGAAATGAAAGGCAACGAGGTTTTTAAGGTGGCGGTCAACACACTGGGGCGAATCGTCGATGAAACCCTCGCCGCGAATCAGATGATGAAATCGGACATAGACTGGCTGGTACCTCACCAGGCCAATATCCGAATCATTGCGGCCACCGCTAAAAAGCTCAAAATGTCGATGGACCAGGTGGTTGTAACGGTTAACAAGCATGGAAATACCTCTGCAGCCTCGGTACCATTAGCGCTCGATGTCGCGATCAGAGATGGACGTATCAAACCAAACGAACTACTGCTTTTGGAAGCCTTTGGCGGCGGTTTCACCTGGGGTTCGGTGTTGGTGCGCTATTAACTAGATCGTCCGGTCAACCTGCATTTTACGCACGATTTGTCTTACATGCAGTAAGATTGGTGTGCTAATATTCGTTGAATATTACGAGGCTTATCCAGTTGATCAAAGTTTTACTAACCGATGACCATGAGTTGGTGCGTACAGGTATTCGCCGACTTCTTGAAGATAGCAAGCAAGTGACGGTCGTGGGTGAAGCCGAAAGCGGTGAAGAAGGCTTTGTATTGGCCCAGTCACTGAAACCGGATGTGATTTTGATGGATGTCAACATGCCCGGAATTGGGGGCGTAGAAGCCTGCCGGCGAATTCTGCAGCGTGATCCTAAGCAGAAAATAATCATTCTCACCGTCCATAACGAGCAAACTTTCCCGAAAAGATTGCTCGAAATAGGCGCGAAAGGCTATTTAACCAAGGAATGTAGAGTCGATGAAATTATAGAAGCGATCAAACTGGTGAATAATGGTGGCGCCTATATTACTGCAAGTATCGCACAGCAATTAGCACTTTCCCTGTTACCCGGTAACGAAGCCAGCCCGATCGACAGGCTATCTCGTCGTGAATTCCAGGTGATGTTAATGATCTCCCATGGCGAGACAAATATTGAAATTTCGGAAAAGCTCTGTCTCAGCCCAAAAACAATCAGTACTTACCGATTACGATTATTGGAAAAACTAGGTGCTCAAAACGAAGTCGATCTGATAAAAATAGCCATAGAGCAGGGTATGGTTGAATTTGCCAGGTCAGCGTAAACAGAGAAACCTTGCACTCACAAGCCAGGGAGGACGGCGATTGTCCACGAATGCTTAAACCATTGTTCGTCGGTACATCTTAAAGTCTCGATTATGTTTGAAGACAGTCGATTTGATCATAAAGCTTTCCTGAAAACCGTTAGTACTATGCCCGGCGTCTATCGCATGATAGACCGAAACAAAAAGGTTATTTACGTCGGGAAGGCAAAGAATTTAAAAAAACGTCTCGGTAGTTATTTTCGAAAAACGGGTCTGTCTACTCGAATTCTCTCTCTGGTAAGAAATATCTGTGAGATCGAAATCACCAATACACGCACCGAAAGCGAAGCCCTGTTGCTCGAAAATGATTTAATCAAAAACCTGAACCCCCGGTATAACATACTCTTCAGAGATGACAAGAGTTACCCCTATATATGCCTGACCAACCATCAGTTTCCCCGACTCAAGATATTTCGTGGCAAGACGAGTAATCGCAAAGGCAGTTTTTTCGGCCCTTTCCCGAGTGCCGGATCGATACGCCATACCATCAATCATGTGCAACGAATCTTTCAACTACGCAATTGTGAAGATTCAACCATGCGAAACCGTAGTCGGGCCTGTTTACAGTATCAGATTAAACGCTGTACCGGGCCATGCGTTGGACATACCGATGAAGAAAGCTATCAACGCCAGGTCGATCAGGCAAGAATGTTCCTCTGCGGGAAAAACGATATGCTAATCAATCAGCAAGTTAATTTGATGGAGCAATTCGTTGAGCATCTCGACTTTGAGCAGGCGGCGGAGGTTCGTGACAAAATCGAAATGCTGCGAAAAGTTACCGAAAAACAGTTTGTCACCGGGTTTCGCAGCGATATCGATATTCTTGCCTGCGAAGTGTTGCAGGATACCTGTTGTATCCAGTTATTTGTGATTCGAAGCGGAACATCGCTCGGGAACAGGGCTTTTATCAGTCGGGTGAAACTTGGGATAGATCCAGCGGAGTTGATCGAAGCCTTTATTATGCAACACTATTCAAGGCATATTGCTCCAGGCGAAGTTATTGTCAGTCATTCCTTACCAAACCAGAGTTTACTGTCAGACACCTTGAGCCATTTAAGCAGGCGAAGTATTAAGATCGTCAATAGCGTGCGGTCCAAACGTCGACACGCCTTAGAAAATGCGGTTAACAATGCACACCAGGCACTAGAAAGTTATTTGCTATCGGCCAGCCACCTCAACAAACGTTACCAGTCTTTAATCAAGGAGCTAAATTTAACCCATGCCCCACAGCGTATCGAATGTTTCGATATTAGTCATACGATGGGAGAGGCAACCAAAGCGTCTTGCGTGGTATTCGGAAACGAGGGGGCTATCAAGTCTGAGTACCGTTGTTACAACATTAATAATATTCAGGCCGCAGATGACTACGCGGCGATAAAACAGGTACTTGAGCGGCGTTATAGCAAACGACAACACGATGCTGCATTACTGCCAGACCTGGTTTTAATCGACGGTGGAAAAGGTCAATTACGTGTGGCACTGGATGTATTCGACGCACTGGACATTTTTACCAGGAAACAGGACCTGCGAGTGTTTGGCGTTGCCAAAGGACCCGAGCGAAAAGCGGGATACGAAGAAATCATCGATGAAAATTTCATCCGGTTGAATATCAAGCTCGACTCACCGGCCTTATTGCTAATCCAGCAAATACGCGACGAAGCACATCGATTTGCGATAACCGGGCATCGCAAGGCCAGGGCGAAAAGACGCAAGACTTCGCGACTGGAAGAAATAGTCGGGATTGGTGCCCGGAAGCGCCAGTTACTGCTCACCAGGTTTGGTGGATTACAGGGCGTACAAGCAGCCGGCATAGAAGAGTTAATGCAAATAAAGGGGATTAATCGAGAGACCGCCCAGGTGATATATGATACTTTTCATGGCTAAATCGCTAATTGGCAAGCAATGAAAATTACTGTACCAACAGCCATTACATTATTTCGAATTGGGTTGATACCACTATTTGTTATCGTTTTCTATTTACCCTTTACCTGGGCAAATATGGTAGCAACTGCAATATTTGGGCTTGCCAGCCTGACCGACTGGGCCGATGGATACCTGGCTCGCGCCCTCAAACAGGAATCACGCTTCGGCGCATTTCTCGACCCAGTCGCAGACAAACTTATGGTGGTGGTAGCCATTGTCCTACTGGTCGAGAGCCATCCTAGTATTTACATCGCGATACCTTCGGTCATTATCATCGCCCGGGAAATATCGATATCAGCCTTACGTGAGTGGATGGCCGAGTTGGGAGATCGAACCGCAGTGAGGGTTTCATTTATCGGTAAGGCCAAGACAACTACGCAGCTAATTTCACTTTTGCTGTTGATATATCAGGAACCCCTGGCTGGATTGCCTATATTCGAAATCGGACTCTTTGGTTACTACCTGGCTGCAATTTTAACCATGGTATCGATGTTTTTATATCTCCGAACCGCCTGGCCCGTGATCGTCAAAAACGGTTGAAATAGCTGGGCTCGAATTCATCACAGCCAGCTTGACAGTTCAGGGCGAATCCATAGAATAGCGGTTTTTCGCGGGAATAGCTCAGCTGGTAGAGCACAACCTTGCCAAGGTTGGGGTCGCGAGTTCGAATCTCGTTTCCCGCTCCAAATATCAAGCCTCGATACTGTCGGGGCTTTTTAGATTATCGTTACTATATCGAGTAACATAACAATAAGAACACCCAAAAACTGGCTGGGTGGCAGAGTGGTCATGCAGCGGCCTGCAAAGCCGTGTACGGCGGTTCGATTCCGCCCTCAGCCTCCATTGTTTTTCCGACTGCCTGGATGGTACGGTAACAAACTCTCAGATTACGTCGACCTGGGGGCGGATGACATACTAGAAGACCATTTCCAGGGTCCGGGTGACGTTGTGGTAGACGGTAGTTCCATGAGCTACTGTTTCCAGGAAAGCAAGGGTATTAAGGATTATAAAGCCGTCCTCAAAGCCCGGGTGGCGAAATTGGTAGACGCAAGGGACTTAAAATCCCTCG
>CAZJEJ010000045.1:0-4504 GCA_964544945.1 uncultured Gammaproteobacteria bacterium
AGAAAATCCCGGTCCTGATCCAGGGCTTTGAGCGCCTGATCCAGTGAGAAAGCGACCTGCGGGATCTGAGCCTCTTCTTCGGGCGGCAGGTCGTAAAGATCCTTGTCCATCGCTTCACCCGGATCGATTTTGTTCATGATACCGTCGAGACCGGCCATCATCAGCGCGCTGAATGCGAGGTAAGGATTAGCGGTGGAATCGGGAAAACGAATCTCGACACGACGTCCCTTCGGATTGCTAACATAAGGTATTCGAACCGAGGCCGAGCGGTTTCTGGCTGAATAGGCCAGCATTACCGGCGCTTCGAAACCGGGTACCAGGCGTTTATAGCTATTGGTTGCTGCGTTTGCGAATGCATTGATCGCATGCGCATGCTTGATCACGCCGCCGATATAGTGCAGTGCGATTTCAGACAGGCCACCGTAACCATCACCTGCAAAAAGGTTGACTCCATCTTTGGCTAGCGACATATGTACGTGCATGCCGCTGCCATTGTCACCGACCAGTGGCTTTGGCATAAAGGTAGCAGTTTTACCGTAACTATGCGCAACATTGTGAATGCAGTACTTGAGCGTTTGTACTTCGTCCGCTTTCTTGACCAGGGTATTAAACGCGACCCCGATTTCGCATTGGCCCGCAGTGGCTACTTCGTGGTGGTGCACCTCGATATCCAGCCCCATTTCTTCCATTGCCAGGCACATGGCGGAGCGAATATCGTGCAACGAATCTACCGGAGGAACCGGAAAATAGCCGCCTTTGACGCGTGGACGGTGGCCCGTATTGCCGTCTTCGTAAGCCTTTCCAGAATTCCAGTTGGCTTCTTCCGAATCGATCTGGTACGAGCAATGACCAATTTCGGTACTCCACTTCACGTCGTCAAACACAAAGAATTCGTTTTCAGGGCCAAAATAGGCAGCATCGGCAATACCGGAAGCTTTCAAATAAGCCTCGGCGCGATTGGCGATGGAGCGAGGATCTCGCTCGTAACCTTCTCCGGTCGTGGGTTCGACCACATCGCAGGTAATGTTGATCGTGGGTTCATCGGTAAAAGGATCCAGCATCGCGGTATCCGCGTCGGGCATCAGGATCATGTCGGATTCGTTGATACCCTTCCAGCCCGCAACAGACGAACCATCGAACATCTGCCCCTGGGTAAAGCTCTCTTCTTGCAGGAGTCTGGCCGGGATCGAAACATGCTGTTCCTTACCCTTGGTATCGGTAAAGCGGAAATCGACGAATTTGACGCCGTATTCTTTGATAGTATCGAGAACATCGGTTGCTGACATGGGATTTGTCTCCTTAACAAAATGGTAGATTGTCGAAACTTCGGGGCATTGTACCGATAAATTTCACAATACCAATTAAACGGTGAATTTGATAGGCGCTTGCTTAAAGTTCAGGATTTATCGCACTATATTGGTGCAATTTACGGATTAAGCTTTGCGTGCGAAATAGACCTTTATTCTACCGATGTAAGATAGTTGCTGCGCCTGTTTGATCATTTGATCGATTTGCACGCGCTGGTTTGCAGAGCTACAGTTTTCGGGCAGGGCGATATCGATTTCAATCCTGTCTTTCAGGTAATGCATCTGCATAGATTCGACCTGGTCGGCGCAAGGGATAGCTTGCCAGGCGGTTTGCAGCGTCTTCATTAGTTCGCTGCGTGTTGGCAGGTCGGTGACCGATTCATGATCCGATGCGGTGAGTGGATCGACATGGATGCGCACATCGATAATCTGCGAAAAATCGGCCTTTATCTGCTGCTCCAGTGAGAACGCGATATAGTGCGCCTCGGAAACACTCAGGCGCGGGTTGACCCGTATCTCAGCATCGACGTAGCCCAGGCCACCCATCGAGCGGGAGCGCAGGCTGTGTACTGCGTGTACGCTCGTATCATCCAACATCGTGGATTTCACTGCTGCGACCAGTTCGATATCAAGGCTGGTATCGACCAGTTCCTTTAACGCCTTGTGCGTAAATTTATACCCCATCATTGAGATCATAACGGCTACCAGAACAGCTGCGACCGCATCCATATGCGCAATCCCCAGAATTTGGGCCGAAATACCGACTAAAACAATAATCGACGACAGCGCATCGGATCGATGATGCCAGGCGTTCGATTCCAGCAGGGTTGAATGAACCTGTTTCGCCGCCTTGATCGTGTAGCGATACAGAAATTCCTTGCCAAAGATGGCCAGGCCCGCGAATATGAGGGTAATGGTTTCCGGGTTGGCCCCGCGAGGCGCGAGTATGCTGTTGATACCCTGGTGGGCGATCCCCAGGCCAACGCCGATTAGGATGATTCCAAGCATTACCGAAGCCAGAGTCTCTATGCGGCCGTGGCCATAGGGGTGGGCTTCATCGGCAGCTTTCGACGAATGGCCGATCGCTACCAGTACGATGATATCGGTGGCGAGATCCGACAGGGTATGAAAGCCGTCGGCGAGTAGCGCCTGCGATTGCCCGATAATACCAAATGCGATCTGGCTTGCTGCCAGTACACAATTGACCAGGGCACCGACCAGGGTGACTTTTTTAATTATGCGGTTGCGATGATCAGCTTTCATCCGCTGACTTTTCGACCACTAAGATAAATTCATCCTCGTGTTCATGGCTTGAAATGAAGCTATGGCCGTTGATGCGACACCAGGCCGGGATATCACTCATGGCCCCGGGGTCGGTACAGGTAATCTGAACTCGGGTACCCGCTGGTTGTTGGTTGATGCAGTTCGATAGCCTGATTACCGGCATCGGGCATAACAGGCGTCGGGCATCGACTTCGATCACTTCGGTATTCATGTGATATACCATTCCTGCTGAAATTTGTTGGCAGCCAGTGGCTTAATATGAATTTGCCGAGTCGAGCGATTGTGATCGCTGAACAGCAATTCAACCGACTCAGAATCTCGACCCTTGCTGTAACGGGCGGTAATTGCGCAGGCGAGTTCGATTTGCTGCTGGTCGAGTTTTTCGCCCTCGACCAGTGCGAGAGGCCCGGCATGGCTGACGGTTTTGATGCTCTGGAACAGATTCCTGTAGCCGCTTAAAAAACGGGTTTCACCTTCTTCCCTGGCGATAATCAGTTTAAACGACTGGCTCGGCCTGATATGCCGCCCCACTTTGAGCAACATGATATCGTCCAGCTCGTAGTATTTTGTTCCGCGGTTGTCCCACAGATCCTGTAATCTCACCGCGTAGTTTTCATCGGTTAAAAAACAACAACCCCCGGCGGGTTGGGCGTAATCTTCGAAGCCAAATTGTTGCGCCAGCGCCATTTGTGGTTTTCGCGATCTTCCGGTGATGCCAGGCAACTTTTCGCGCTCTACCCAGCCTTCTTTTTCGGGCAGGGTTTCGGGCAAATATTTGGCGCACAGCGGGCGTAGCAGCAGGTCTTCGGCACCCGACTCGGCGGATACCACGGGCAGGGTTTTCTTGCGCTGCGACATTGGGCGTTGGCCCATCACTTCCCCGGTGATAATAAAGTCGAAGTTGTTATCTTTCATCCACTCGTAAGCCTTGCGCACCATGAAAATCTTGCAATCGAGGCAGGGGTTTAAGTTGGCGCCGTAACCATGTTTCGGGTTGATTACAATGTCTTTGTATTCATCGACGATATCGACGATGTGGAGTTTGATCCCCAGTTGCTCGGCGACCCAGAGCGCGTTATTCCGTTTTACCCGGTTTCTATCTTTTTTGCGGATCGCATGGGTATGGCCTTCGACACAAAAGCCGGTATAAAAATTGATACCCTCAACATGAATACCCTGATCCTGAATCAATTTTGCGGCAAGGAGTGAGTCGAGACCCCCGGAAATCAGGGCCACCGCTTTCTTCGTCATTTCAGTTAACTGGTAATTATTTAAGCGCGAATTATAACAGAATGGATCGAATAAATAGGGCTCATCCCCGGGTCGAGTGAAGTGTACCTGTAGGGTCGAATTTATTCGACCGAATACGTTTCCTATCCCTAGCAGGCCGAATGAATTCGGCCTTACAAAAGCAAATGAATTCGGCCCTACAAAAAATTTATTCGGCCGGTTGTGTCTGAATATTTTACCAGCAGTTGCCAGTGGTACCCGATCGCACGCCCGTACTGCTATAGGTTATTGTCAGGCAACCGGTATCGTTGGTTTGCCCGCCCGTCGCCGTCGCTGTTACCAGGTAGCAGTTGGCAATTGTCCCACAGGCACCGGCAGCAACGGTTAAATTATAATAGCCCTCGGGGCTGGTAGCGGTACCCAGGTTAAGCCCGGTGGCCGCTGATATATTAGTGGTGTAAGTATTATTCTGGGCAATAAAACGCTCTTCGCGCGCGCTGATATCCAGCAAAATACCCTGTGCATCGGCACGATGCGCTCGAAGCACATAACTTTCATACGATGGTAGGGCAATGGCAAATAAAAGGCCAACAATGACAACTACTATCATCAGTTCTATGAGCGTAAATCCGCGTGAATCAGTCATATATTCTCTCTTCCTGTAGGGTCGAATTTATTCGACC
>CAZJEJ010000045.1:4604-17678 GCA_964544945.1 uncultured Gammaproteobacteria bacterium
TTTAAATCGTTCTATTGCGGCGTTAAATCGATCCAGGTGCGACGACCGGTTTCAAAATTCGGACCCGAAGTCACGCCACCTTCCGCCACACCACCCTCGATAACAACGGGCGAACCAGTGATGCTGTCGAGTCCGGTCGGTGGCCCACCACCCGAGCCAGTTCCGCCGATCTGGCCGGTGACTAGAAGGCCCAAATTGTACAGAGAGTACAATTCTTTATACCGATCCTTACAGCCGCCTTTCTTTTCTTTTATATCTTTGCAGGCATCCAGTGTTGAGAACTCCGCTACCAGGGCATCGAAGGTTGCAAACCCTGCGGTTGCTAATAGAGTATCGTATAGATCCTGAGTAACACCCTGTGTTTCGACCTGGTATGCTGCTGCCCAGTCCGGATCCCCGTAGCAAGGCTTGGTGCCATATATCAGCTTGGAAATGTCGCCGAAGTGCCAAAACAAGGTACTCTCGTAGAGGAATTCAGCGTTGCTGGTGACTATTAGTCCACCGTAGGCTTCATAGTCGGGTGCGCCGGCGTCGATAACGCCATTCCCATTTAAATCCTCTACCAGGTCTACCTGGGTGCCATCGGACAGTATTACAAAAGTCTTCAGGTCGCTTGGGTTTTGCACGGTTACCCTGTCCAGTGGAGGCGTGCCTGCGATAAAGTGGCTGCGCTTTATGAACTGTATAATCAATGCACCATTGCGCCAGCGTCCATTGGTTAATGGTACTGCAGTCTTATTTACACACCCGGTTTGCGTTGGATGCAATCCGCCATTGATGATCGCCAGGCTATCGAAGGTACTGCGCAGCCCGCCGCCACCGCCCTGTAATTTGGCTATGGTATAGATTAACGAATCACCGTCATCATCGAGTAACGGCCCGACACCATCCCAGGCAGCCAGTTTCTTGTGGATCATGCGCTGATACGTCACCACGCTGATCTTCTTTTTACCTATAGTGAGTTCGCTGCCAGGCGAGAGGTCGGCATTCGCAATGAGGATAATAAACTCTTCAGCATTGCTTACGCCTAAATCGGTCACATTGAATAATTTACCAGTAGCGAGCGGATCGATATCGAAATAATCGACGTAAGTGCGATTGGTTTTATCGTCGTATTGGTGTACGTGGCCGTCGGTTTTGCCACCCAGGCCATCACCCAGGGTGGCGCTGTCGGTATCCACGTCCATATGCCCCGCGGCCAGGCCGCCCGCACAGTTTCCGGTACAGGCTGGCGGTACCAGCGAGGGACTGAGAAAGTTAAGGAATAGTGTATCGAAGCCCTTGGCAATGCGGGCAATCGTCACTTGCGACATGGCGCCATTCTTGCGTTGCCATGCCATCGGAATATCTGCCAGGTCAAGGAGGTCGCCATCGGAGTTATTATCGACCCGATCCGCGGTATTTAACAGGCCATTTCTATCCAGGTCGAAGATAGTGTCGGCAGCGACACCGCCCTCGTCAAAACTCACTTCGAGCAACCAGTTGGCATACCCATTTGGATTAGTGATGGTCGCTTTTAGTCGACTAGCACGCAATTGTGGTGGGGTTATCAAACGCTCACCGGCGGGTAGATCGACCTTCCAGCCGGTATAAGTAGACCAGTCAATCGCGGCGGTAGTGGTAAAAGTGCGCACCGTTTCGCTAAATGCGCCACTGAGGTAGTCGGTATCGGCTGACAGAATTTGAGCCAGTCGAACGCCGACACCCGGCGCGGTGCCCTTATCCCAAATACCGTAAAGTGCCTGTACGTTAGTGTCAGTAATATCGGCTGCAGTGTACAGGCGGCCGGTACCAAACAGTACCAGGTGTCCGCCTTGCGAATGTTTGGCGATATCGGGTGACATGGTAATCGGTTGGGTGCTCAAGCCATCGTACAATTTATAGGCGACGTTCCAGGCGGCCGGTGAGCTGCTGGTTAAATCAAATTTCCACATATCACCATCGATATCACCGGCGAAGGCGATATCGGCCATTCCATCGTTATCGGTATCCACCAGTGCAGGCGCGGAAAGGCCGTTGGGTGCGGCGGCAGACCCACTGGCCGTCGAAATTTTTCTGACAACGCCTGTCTGCATATCGACCAGGAGGAGTTTTGCGATGCCGTTGACGCTACTTACGCCATTGCCATTGATCGCGTACCACCTGCCATCGTTCAATTTGGCCACGGTCGATGCGTCAAAAATGTAGCCGAAATCATTATCGGCGTTTCCATCCAGCTCCCATAAAACCTTCTTATCGGGTCCGCTCGAAAAATTTTCCGAGCTCAGATCCGGGTCGGTAACATCCAGGGCGAATAAGCCTTTTCCGCCACCACCGAGGCTACCAATAAGAACCGAGTGCCATGCACTGCTAAAAAAAGCATCTTTCACGGTTAATGCGCCATCAACGAAATAAGAATGCAAATAAGGCCTGCCAGCCAGTTTCGACAAATTGCCGATCACCATAGAAGGTATATAAGCCCATGCTTCATTACCGGTGAGGGCATCGAATGCATGCAACATGCCGTCGTTAGCGCCAACGTAAACACGTGGAGCGCGACTGGCATTGGCATTGACGAAGCTAACATAACTCGAATCGATAATATCGTCTTCGGGCGCACCGACATACTCAGGATTTGAGTGGATGATATCGCCCAAAGCGCTGAATCGTATTCGCATGTTACCCGCAGGATATTCCTGACTGCGATCGCCACGCAGGAAATCGACGACATCGCTGCTAGTGGCGCCACCGTTAAAGGCGGTCGAATCGATAGCCTGCTTTTGCGCGGTAGTTAGATTCGACCAGCGAAATGGAATTTGCGATGCCCCCGTATAGGTGACAATTTGCCTGCCAGTATTCCAGTAACCGGCGGTCTGTTCATTGGCAGCGAACTGCACATGAGCCGACCAGTTAGTTGCAATCGTACCTTGCGCAGGGGATAGACCGGTCAAATCGATGCTGGTGGTCAACCCACCGGTGCTACTCACATCGTATTCGATCAGGTCTCCCTGCCAACCACCATTTTCAAACCAGCCGCGATAGGCTTTGGCGCCATTGGACAGGTCTACACTGCTCAGCTCGATCGGGCCTATATAACCCAGCGGTTGATCAACGGGTGAAAAAATCGCAGCCGCGTATACCTGACTTGCCAGTAATGATGTAACCAGCAGCGTCTTTTTCAATAAGGCAAATAAAATTTTCATGGCATTGTTCTCCATAATATCTAAATCGGTTAAGGGGGAGCATCGCTGACGTAGATGCTCTGTACCAGGCGCACGGCATTCTTGCCAGTCGCGCTGCGTGTAGTGATGCGAAAAGTATGGACAGCGCCACCAATGATTCGACCGTCGGCGCCCACTTTCACCGACTCTCCAGGAATAGGCTTGGCACCCAGATATTCGGTTACATAAATATCGTTGGCATTGGCGCCTTGCGTTGCGGTCAATCCCTGTCCAGCCCAGTCTATCTGGAATACATTGATTGCATCGGCGGTAACGTAGAAGCCATCACCGGCTGCGGCAAAATCAAATGCTGTCGGGTCGGCAATTATCGCCTCGACACCTTGCTCACCGACTCTCAAAAGCTCCTCTGCGCGATTCAACGCGATCCCCTGCTGTTGCATGCTACCGGCCATTTTCAATTCTATTATTGCGGTATTCATCGAACTGACCCCAATCAATGTCAGCACTAGTAACATGACTAGCGCGACCAGAATAGATATGCCTTTTTGTGAGGAGGGGTTAGCTGTAATTAAAGATTGATATCTCATGACTATTCTCCACTGCCTAATTTCTAAGCATCACTACGCTGGAATACATTTGGCGTCGATAGTTGTCGTTGGGGGTGAAAACCTGGTTACCGAGTGTGTAGGTTGCGGTATCCGGAAACGTAGTTTCGGCACATTCGCTGCGGATCAACAACCAGAACCTCGCCGTGACGACCTGGCTCCAGTCGGCGACGACATCGGCGTCAACGTATTGGCCCCCGACACCATATTGAACCTGAAAATTTTCAACGTCAGGAAGTAACTCTTCTACTATTGGGAGGCCATTATTTCCCGATCTTACGCGAAATAGTGAGGGGACAGCCTGGCCATTGCAGCTACGCCCCGAGTTACCCACGTAATAAGCACGCGTGACCAGATCATGCACACCTTGCGGTTGATCCAGCACCACGTTGGCGGCCAGAGCCTGGTCATTGCCGGTGAAAATCTTGCCCTCGAACAGCGAGCTGCGCAAGTGCAGTTGATTTGGCACAAAGGCAGCTGAATTCCAGGGCGATGCATAACGGACAGTCAAAACGTCACCGCGTAAATAGCTAGCGTTCGGGATACAGGCATAACCCGCATTGGTATCGTCGAGGCCAGCAATTCGTTGCGTAACCATACGGCTCCAGCTGGTATCGCCAGTCGCACAGGTTATCGCTGGCACTGCCTGCCCGGCGCTACCGAATATATTCGGTATATCTGAATTGCCACCCATATAGCCGGCTCGCTTTAAATCGGTAACAATCATACTGGTGGCAATACGACCGTTTTCCTGTAAACGGGATAAATTGCTCGCAGCGGTAAAAGATTCCTTTCCGTTGAGAAGAATCTCTATTAGTGCGGTCAGTAAAAAGAGCCCCAGTAGCATGGCGACCAGCAGCTCTATCATGCTGAAGCCACGTTGCCGATGCCTGATCCTGGTATTTATATTTTGTAAGTTAATCACCGTATTACCCACATATTTATCCGAGTTCAACCGGCTAGATAGTCACGTTAAGCCGATAACAATCGAGATCGCCAGCGGTCACTACCGGGCAGTTAGTCCCTGCACTACCACTGCGATCATCGTCCCAACGCACGGTCACGACAAAGGTATTGGTACCGACAATTCTGGTCACCTGCCCCGTGGCTGCTGGCAGCGATGTGGTCATCACCGCCCACCAGCTACCCACATCGTAAGCAGCCAACTGCGCTAAGGTACAGGCATTGGCAGCACAATCAGGAAAAGTGCCGCCAGGATTAGCAGCAGGTACGTAATTGCCAGCCAGCGCCGCAGTCGGGTTGGCCCGCATGCGCTCGCTGAAATCACCGGCAATTATTTCAGCGACACTCGCGCTATAGGAGCTATTCAGGTTTTTGAGCGTGGTTACCTGCATTGCGGCAACGCCTAAAACACCGACTGCCAATATTAAAACCGTGACCAGTACTTCGATCATCGTGTCGCCCCGATACTTTCTCGAAATTGCTAATTTCCCAGGTCGGCTATCGCTAAATTTGTCTGCTTCTATAAACATGCATTTTGCCCCGTGTCTGCTGCTTTCATCACATTGCCACGACCCGTGATGGTAACCAGGATGCCTTTCCCGCTTTCTGCGAATCCCCGGGCATCACACAAAATCAATACCTGTGTTGCATTAATGCTGGTTGTACCCGATGGCCTATAGGTAATGAAATTTGTTACTCCGGCGGTGCCGCCAAAAGTGATTTGTGTATCAAGAGCCTCGTGATCCAGTACTATCGTATCAGCGCCATTTACAGCGCCATCGCCATTGATATCTGAAAACACAATCCAGCCCTGCTGCCAGTCTCCAGCATTTACACATCCGTTACCGGCGATATTTTTCTTGCACAGAGTAACGGGTGTTATCCTTGCTGCAGATTCGGCTTTTGCAAGTTGCAGGGCGCTGACGAAATCACTGGCCCCGGAACTAATTCTGTTATTGGAAATAACAGTAATAAAACTAGGCGTCGCAAACGCCATGGTGATTCCGAGAATTGCCAGCGCTATGAGAAGTTCTAACAGGGTGAATCCCCTACCCTTAATACCCATTTTCCAAAGCCTCAGTCCAGACATGATGGTTTTATAACCGAAGGATCAGGATTTGTCTCTGCTCAACGGATAAATGGCTCCTATTAGTAGATAAAAGGATTCAGAGATTCCATAATTAGGCATGACAAAGAATCGCACACCATTGCGAACGATTAAGAGTTATGTGCGTCGCTCTGGTCGTTTGACCCCGGGTCAAAAAAACGCACTGGAGCAGCACTGGTCACGATACTGTATCGACTTTCAGTCGTCGCCGATTGACATCCAGGGTATCACCAGGGGATTCGACGCGCTCAAGCTTGAAATCGGGTTTGGCAGTGGCGAGGGCCTGATATCGATGGCGACACAGGATCCGAAAAGTATATATCTGGGAATCGAAGTGCATGAAGCCGGTGTCGGCCGGTGTTTGAATGGCATTTATAACCGCGCACTAACCAATGTGAAGCTGATTAAACACGACGCGATCGATGTCATGCAACATATGTTGCCGCAGCAATCCCTCGATCGGGTATTCCTGTTTTTCCCCGATCCCTGGCACAAGAAAAGACATAATAAAAGAAGAATCGTCAATCAGCAGTTTCGAGATTTATTGTTTGGATTACTTAAGCCGGGAGCCTGCCTGCATATGGCAACCGACTGGCAGGACTATGCCGAGTATATGGCAGCCGAATTTATTTCGGATACGCGTTACGAAAATTTAGGGAATGAACATGGATATGCAA
Organism: uncultured Gammaproteobacteria bacterium; assembly: GCA_964544945.1. Classification (GTDB taxonomy): domain Bacteria; phylum Pseudomonadota; class Gammaproteobacteria. The sequence continues at coordinate 11,119 of CAZJEJ010000045.1, forward strand.
AACGGCCCGCTTACCGGCCGGTAACCCGGTTTGAAAATCGCGGATTGAAGCTGGGACATGGAGTCTGGGACCTGCTTTTCCAGGCATCAATTTAATAGATCATTAACATCATTAACATCATTACGATGATAAATAAAACAGTCATAACGATACCGGATTTGATAAAGTCATGGACCCGATAGCCGCCTGGACCCATGATCAGGGCATTCACCTGGTGCGTGGGGAGTAGAAAGGAGTTGGAGGCCGCGAGTGCGACGGTCAGGGCAAAAATGGCTGGCTCGGCATCGACGCCAATGGCTATATTGACTGCGAGTGGAACCAGCAGGACCGTGGCACCGACATTTGACATCACCAGCGTAAAGAACGTCGCCAACAAGGCAATCGCCGACTGGATTACCCAGATAGGCATTTGACCTACTACCAGCAGCGTTTGTTCGGCAATCCATTTCGCTGTGCCACTGGTCTCGACCGCTAGCCCTAAGGGAATCAGGCTTGCGAGAAGGAATACTGTGCTCCAGGAAACGGCATCGTAGGCTTCTTCAATTTTCAGCACTCCGGACAGCACCATGCCTATCGCCCCGGTCAGCAGGGCTACCGACAGACGCAGGTCGGTAAATAAAACCATGAACAATGCGAGACCAAAAAAGAACCCGGCCCAGCCGACCTTGTTAGGGCGAGTTTCTTCGCGCGGATATTCGGTGGTGACGATAACGAAATTCCTGTCCTGTTCCAGATGTGCCAGTGCTTTCCAGGTGGTGTGTACCAGCAGGGTATCGCCAGTTTCGAGTGGAGTGCTACGGATATGGTCCCCTTCGAACATGGTTTCACCGCGGCGATGTAGCGCTACTAATGCCAGTCCATAAACCTTTCGCATCCACACATCGCGTGCACTTTTTCCCAGTAGCGACGAACCGGGCGGTATAACGATTTCGGCGATACCCACCTGGCTCGAAGATAATGCCTCGGAAAATGCGCGAAGGCCCTTTTGGATCACGAGCCCATAGGCGTCGACAAAATCCTTCAAATGTCCGGGGGAGCATAAAATACCCAGTGAAGAATCCTCGGTAATGCCAACGTCACGCGACAGATCACCAGGCTTGGCACGCATGCCCGCACCGGCTGGTTTTATCGCAATGATACGTATCTTGTTCTTGTTTTCTATGTCGTCAAGCACCTGGCCTATCAGCGGGCTGTCGCCAGGTACGCTGACTTCGAATAGCGAGTAATCGACACCGTAGACTTCTTCCAGATATTTGGCGCTACCTGCTATCTTGGTTTTATTATCGGGCGATACGCTCGGCAATATGTACTTGCCAGCGACAACGAAATAAATAATTCCGGTAGCCACCAACGCCAGGCCTATCGGGGTAACCGAGAAAAGGCCCCATGTTTCCATTTGCTGGTCGGCAGGAAGTGCCGTATTCGAGGCCAGCATTAAATCATTCAATAAAATCAGGGGCGACGAACCCACCATGGTCACGGTACCTCCGAGGATCGCAGTGAAGCCCATAGGCATCAGTAAACGCGACATGGGTAATCCGGAGCGGGCCGATATACGACTGACTACCGGCAGGAACAGGGCGGCGGCGCCGACATTTTGCATGAAGGATGAAATTATTCCGACGGTTCCTGAAATGATTGGAATGATTCGCTTTTCAGTGTTGCCACCGACATTCAAAATAAAAATTGCGACTCTGCTCATGACGCCGGTTTTATCGAGTCCGGCACCAATAATCATTACCGCAATGATCGACATTACGGCGTTACTTGAGAAACCATCGAACAGGCGCTGGGTCGAAACCAGTCCCTGTTCGAGGCCCATTATCGGGGCTAGCAAAGAGGTCAATCCGAGCAATACCATGATCGAAATGGCCGCCTCGTCAACGCTAAGGATTTCGAACGAAAACAGGTAAATTGTCAAAATCAGTAAAGTGCTTACCCAGGCTATTTCGATGCTCGGTACCACCTGGGACAGTTCCCATGCAGCAATAGCAAAAAATAGAGCTGCCAACCATTTTATATTTTGAGATTTGGTAAACCTAGTCAAACTCTGTATGCCGCCCTCCAGGGCGGTTTTCTAAAAGGTATGTGTCTGCGAAGCACAGTGATTTAAAATACAGGTAAATCCTGGCGGCTAATGGTAAAAGCAAGAAGCGAAACTAGCCGCAGGTTCTATACCTTACCCTGATTCACTCCCCGGACCATTGAACGATAGCGAGATGACCAGAAACTTACCCAACTATAGTTTACACAAAAATATGAATGCACTGCATAGCCCCCATGAGATAGACAGGCACAGTATGAATCTACATCGTTAGCGATATAGGTTAAAAATCAGTAAAATCGTTGCGTTAATTCGCGCAGGCAACCCGTGCATTTGATCTGGATAATTCATGTCACAAAAATATCCCATTATTGTAATTACAGGTTCATCGGGAGTCAGTACCTCTAAGCCGATCATTGCCGAGATGATGGCGAAGCGAAAGGTGTCTTAAGAATGCCCCTGATCGATAGCCATTGCCACCTCGACGATGACCGCTTCGACCGGGACCGGGACGGGATTGTAGAGCGTGCGCGGGCTCTCGGTATCGAGAAATTTGTAATCCCCTCGACCACCGCTAACCGCTGGCCCAAGGTGAAACAGGTAGCTGAATCTTACGCTGGTATGTACCCCACCTATGGCCTGCATCCGATGTTTATCGAGCAACACCAGGCCGCGCACCTGCGCGAGCTTGACGAGTGGCTGGATCGTGAAAAACCGCTTGCCGTGGGAGAATGCGGGCTCGATTTTTATCATTCACGAGTCGACGAAAAGTGGCAATTACAATTGTTTTGCGAGCAATTGCAGTTGGCGAAAAATCATCGCTTGCCGGTCATAGTACACGTACGCAAGGCCATGGATCAGGTGATCAGGCTGGTGAAAAAAAATTCACCGATATCCGGGGTGATCCACAGTTTTTCTGGCAGCTTGCAACAGGCACTACAATTGATCGATTTCGGCTTCAAGCTTGGAATCGCGGCCACGGTTGGATTTGAACGGGCAAAAAAACTTCGCGCGGTGGTGGCGAGGGTCCCGGATCATGGATTGCTACTCGAATCGGATGCGCCGGATCAGCCTGGAGTCAATCATCGGGGGGAACTCAACGAGCCGGCCTATATCGTCGAGCACCTGGAAACGATTGCGGCATTACGCGAGACTTCAGAGCCTGAGTTAATCGAATTACTACAACGCAATAGTGTCGAGCTGTTCAATTTCGAATCTATCGAGGACAATCGGTGAGCGATCCCCGTTAGCCCTGTATCTGAAAATTTTCCCTGACCAGGACGCCAACCTCTCCGCCAGCACCAAAGTTTTGTTCGACAAAGCTGATCTGGTTATCACGATTGAAACTGACCACGCTAGAAGCGCGCGTACCATAGTCGGCCGAGCGAATAAAACGGCTCGATAACATGCGTTCGATATCGAGCGATACACCGGTTTTGGGCAGGGTGCTGTCTTTAGCCGGGGTGTCATCGGTTAATATCCGCATCAGGATATCATCGTCGATTCCTTGCTGAAGCGAATCGGCCAGGGCCTTTTTTCCACTCTCGAGCTTGGGCCAGTGTTCGTCGAACAACCCATTACTGACGCCATAAATGCCAGGCGGGATGCGGCGGATTCCCGGATGCCTGTTGGAATAAAAATATAACCCAGAACTATCTCCAACGAGCAGATTGAATCCCGCGTAGTCATCAGCACTTGATTCGATGCTTTTTAAAAAGGAAGCGGCTGACCCACGACTGGATAAGAAATCGCGTGTTAATTTTCCACGGGACAGTCGGGCTGGGGTAAAACCACCGGGTTCACGGACATTGGTCACCGCGGCAAAGCGTCCATTTAAGTTAACACCCATCCAGGTTCCCTGGGCCTCTAAATCACGTCCTGCGAATATTCCCCGTGTATCCGGCCACCAGTGTGCCGTCTGGGTCGGGCGCGCATAATACTCATCGCGATTTGCGATGACCACCATTGGGTAGTCATCGTGCTGTTGTAGAGCAAATAGAATCAGGCACATGAGTGTCTTTCAATATCAAAAATTTTATGGCGCTACCGCATCGAGACCCGGCAGCGGTTCATTTCTTATCGCGGCCTCGAAAGAAGTCAAACGCTTGTAGACAGAAAGCAATTCTACAATGGTTGTCCAGGAATTAACCAGGTATTGAAACGAGTTGCTGACCTGGCTGAACGCGGTCAGAATTTGTTGCAATATACCAAAAGTAATCGCACCCGCTGCGATGGTCGGTATGAGGAGTATATATACGAATATGTTGTCAGCCTGCAAATACAGCATGCGCGCGACATTGAAATACATATAGTTAAAATATAAGCGAAAGTAGTTTTTACGCACGTTTGCAAACAACTCCTTGAGCGTAGGGGGTTGGGCCCGTGTGGCATCGTCCTCTCCGTATACCAACTCTTTACGAAAAGCCGCTTCAACACGTTGATTTTTAAATTCCAACCCCGGTAGTCTGATACCTACGATCGCTAACAAACCGGTGCCAAAAATAGACCATACGAGCGAGGCAACAAATAGTGGATATGCAATTACCCCCACAATGGGAAGCTCACTTATATATTCTGAAAGCGCCCATAGCACAGGCAGAAACGCGAATAGAGTCATCACCGCATCAACGATTGAAACACCCAGGCTTTCCATAATCCCCGCAAAGCGCATGGTGTCTTCCTGTATGCGTTGTGATGCGCCTTCGATGTGTCGAACCTCTTTCCACTGCGCGGTGTAATAATCATTCATCGCTGTACGCCAGCGAAAAACAAAGTGGCTGACGAAAAAGCGGGTGACTACGAAAACGAAAATAGCAAGAAATGCGATTTCCGCAAATATAATGATGAGGTCGAATAATTCACTGGATATACTTGAAATAGTTTCATCCGATACTACGCTATTTGTATTTTCCGAAGTTTGTGGCCCCGGATCTTTTAACGCGGCCTGAACCAAATCAAAAAAAGGTCGGCGCCAGTTATTAATTGCGACGGATACCTGCACGGAAAAGTAGGTGGAAAATAAAATAAACGCCGAGCCGACGATTGACCACCATTGCCATGGATGCCTTGAAACCTTGAACCAGAATGCGGCAAACAGGCCCGTACAAACGATGTAGTAAATATAGAACAGCAAAAAAGAGTCTGATACAAAATGTCCCAAACCGATAACGGGTTCTGACGATTTAAGGTCAAAGCCAAAAAATTCACCGATTTGCTCGCTGAACCCATACCAGATAAAGCTGCTTATGGCTGAATAAACCACGACAGATATGAAGAATAACCTGGGATTGGGAAAGAAAGATTTAAACATAATTTATAACTCTTGTGTGAAAGGGCGCTGAGAGCTTTTGTAGACCCCCTATGATACTAATGATTCAATCGGGAAATATTTGTCGCCGGGTTAATAGTTAAGACGCGGAATAAATTCCTGATCATAAATAAGGTTTGACCAGTGCGTACATCATCTCGATGTGATTCGCATCGTCATTGAGCGCGGGAATGTAGTGGAATTGCTCGCCCCCTTGTTGCACGAACAATTCACGACACTCGATATTAATTTCATCGAGTGTTTCCAGGCAATCCGTTGGAAATCCCGGGCAGATGATATCCACGGCCTGGACGCCTTTTTTAAGCAGGTTCGTTAGTATTTCCGAGGTATAGGGTTTTAGCCAAACCTGCCTGCCAAAACGCGACTGGAAGCTGCACGACCAGTTCGAAGCTTCGAGATCAAGTTTTTGTGTGAGCAGGTTTGCGGTTTGCAGGCATTGCCTGTAGTACGGGTCGCCGCGATCGACATTAACCTGGGGCAATCCATGAAAGGAAATGAGCAGATGATTTCGAGTGCCTGATTTTTCCCAGTGGCCACGAACCGATTGAGCGAGCGCCTGGATATAAGCCGGGTGCTCGTGATAGTTATCGATAAAGTGCACCGAAGGAATGTCACGTCTGGAGGCGAGTGTTTGTGCCAGATGATGATAAGTGGTGGCGGTCGTGGTGGCCGAGTTTTGCGGGTAGAGTGGTAGCACCACGAGCTTGTTCACGTCGGAGGCCAGGAGTTCATCGACCACGGTGTCGAAAGCTGGGATACCGTAACGCATCGCCAGTGCAACCTGCGCCTTGTCTCCGAGTTTTTGCTGTAGTGCCGATTGCTGCTTTTTGGAATAGACCAGTAACGGTGAACCCTGATCGGTCCAGATGCGCTGGTATGCCAGTAGCGATTTTGGGCTACGAAATGGCAGAATAATAAGTTTGAGTATCAGCCACCAGGGTATACGGGGTAATTCTACCACCCTCTGGTCTGAGAGAAACTGGTTCAGAAATCGTTTTACCGAAGCCTTGCTAAGAGCGTCTGGGGTGCCGAGATTGGTCAGTAAAACTGCTGTTTTGGCGGGCATCAAAAAGGCGATCATTCGAAAAGCGGCCAGTGTAATCGCCTGTCCCGGTAATGTCACTGATGAGTGGCTGGTGACAATGGGTCAGATATGTGCGGCGAAATTAAAAATATCAATACTTATCG
>CAZJEJ010000046.1:0-11808 GCA_964544945.1 uncultured Gammaproteobacteria bacterium
CGCACCAACGACGAGTTTTACCTGATGGGTCGAGTCCCCAGGTGAACCGGTCTACCGCAAAGGAACAGGCCAGCCTGTTAACTGGACACTGGACTGTATGAGTAAAATCACCAAACAGCAATTTAACCAGATAATCGAAAACGAGCTCCCCTGGGCAACCGATACCGGTATGCGATTGCAAAGCATCGAATCCGGAGAAGCGGTCATGACCCTGCCCTATCATCGGCGTTCGGTCAGACCCGGCGGTTCGATTTCAGGACCGCACATGATGATGTTGGCCGATGCCTGTATGTACGCTGTAGTACTCAGCATGACAGGAAAAGTAAAGCTCTCGGTAACCTCCAGCTTTAATATTAATTTTCTGCGTAAACCCAGTGAATCGGACCTGAGGGCAGAAGGTAAAATAATCAAGATGGGCAAGCGACTCGCGGTCATGGAGGTATCAATATTCAGCCAGGAAGAAATCGTGGCGCATGCTACCGGAACCTATTCGATTCCACCTGATCGGTCATTATAAGAGGAAAAATGACATGCTGAATTTTGCAGGAAAAGTGGCTTTTGTGACAGGTGCCGGCGGCGGTATGGGTTTACAGATAGCATGCGATTTAATCGGCGCGGGCGCCAGGGTGTTGATGTTCGATATCAAACCCAGGCCCGAAGAAGTTCCCGGGAGCCCAGGACAATCACTTTACATTCAGGCCGATTTAACCGACCAGGCTGCGGTAGCTGCCAGCGTCGAAAAGGCTATAGCAATGTTCGATGGCATAGATTATCTCGCCAATGTAGCGGGTGCCCTGTGGTTTAAGCGTGACAAATCCGCACTGGATATGGACCTGGATGTGTGGGATCAGGTAATGGCAATTAATTTAAAAAGCATGGTGCACACAGCGAGGCATATCGTGCCGCATATGTGCAAACGCGGCGGCGGAGCCATGGTGCATTTTTCCTCCACGCAATGCCTGCGTGGCGACCCGGCACCACAAGATGCCTACCAGGCTGCCAAAGCTGGCGTGGTGGCGTTTTCAAAATCACTGGCGATTCAGTTGGCGGGCGAGAATATTCGCTCTAACGTGATTTATCCCGGACCCAGCGAATCACCCATGCAGGATCGCTGGCAAGCTGATCCCGACGCACGAGTGGCCACGGCCAGGGCGATACCTCTGGGAAGAGTTGGAACGGTCGAAGACATGTCCAACGCCTGTCTGTTTTTGTTATCCGACCATGCGTCATTTATCACCGGAACCGAATTACTGGTCGACGGTGGCTTACAGGCTAAACCCTGACGGCGAGCATATTCCGACACCCGGAATTTCGCAGGGGATAAACATCAACTGTTACTGATTCCAATGATGCCCGCTTTTTATGAACACCGGTTAACCAGGTTGAGTATCACCCTCCTTTTCGTGTAATTGCGATGCCTGCCAATACTAATGTCAATGCCAACAGGGTTTGTAGGTTGATGGCATCGGCGAAATACAACCCGCTCCAGAGCACGCCAAAGAGAGGAACAAGATATCCAACTTGCGCCATAAATACAGCGCCATTGGCGCGAATAATGGTAAAGCGAATGGTGACAGCAAGGGCGGTAGCGATGATACCCAGATAAACCAGAGAGAGAAGCGAAGTGATGCTAACATCCGCTGGAAGCGGATTTTCCAGCAGAAATGCCAACGGTACCATATAGATACTGGCGCTCAGCATGGTGGCAGCCGCGGTCGAAATCGAAGGCAGATGGGTTAACCGCCTGGCTATAACCGTGGATATTGCGTAGCTGCACCCAGCAATCATAACCGCTATCTGGCCTTTCAATCCACCCAATCCTGATTCTTCAATATCCCAGAATACCAGAATCAGAACGCCTAAAAATCCAACGCTAACACCCAGTGCCCTGGGCAGGTTAATGCGCTCGTCCTCGCTGGTATAGTGAGAGACCAGCAAAGCACAAAAAGTCCCCGTAGCCATCAGCAATGCTGTTTCCGCGCTACTGATAAATTGTTGGCCCCAACTGACCAGGAAGAATGGAACCGCGCTGTTAAGGGCGCCAATAACGAAAATATAACGCCAGTATCTAGCGCCTTTGGGAAATTTGCTCCGAGTCAGCAAAGAGATAAGGATCAAAACCACGGCAGCCAGTAAAACACGCCAGGCCGAAATACTGACAGGCTTGAAGTCGGTTAAGGCGATCGAGATAAAGATAAATGCCCCGCCCCAGATCGCGCCAACAAAAAAAAGTCTGGAAATATCAAACAACGTAGGACGACGAATAGCGAGCAGCATAAGCGAGGGTCAACCGGTCATAGGACGAAAGCGGCGAGTTTAACTGATAAAGTTCAGGCAATAGCACTCAAATTGCCTGGAAACGACGAAAACAGGACTTTCAGTCGACACAGGCGTCAATAAAAGCGCCGGATGGATTGAATCTGGCTTAAGCTTCCAGGCAAGCTAGGATACAATCAGGCTTTGGCTTTATTACTAGAGAGTATTTTCATGGCGGTATTGAATTTGCTGGTAGACGACGTGGTGGTGAAGAGCTTCCCACTGGACAAGAGTGGTATAACAATTGGTCGTTCCCCCGACTGTGATATTCAGATTGAGGACGGCGCAGTGAGCAGCAAACACGCCCGTATTGAAATTCTCCCCAACGCCATCCTGGACGAATTGACCGATATCTATATTGAAGATCTGGGAAGCATGAATGGCACCAGTGTAAATGATGTACTGGTCGGCCGCCAAATGATACAAAACCAGGACCGTATTCGTATCGCCTTTACCGAATTTATATTAGTGTCAGACATTGCTGGCAAACTTGCCAAAACCTCGGTTATGGTCGAATAGGGATACTCCAGGACCTGCGCACGCTCACAAGGTGTGAAGAGGTTATCGAATCAACTCGGGTAACTCCAATAAACTCTTGATGCAAATCGTAGGCTCGATACCCCATGGGTCGAAAACCACATTATGAGATCGCTGTAACCAGGCGGCTTTCATGCCTATATTGATTGCGCCCTGAACGTCGAACGGGTTGCTGGAAACCAGCCATGCGTTACCTGGCTCTGCCCCGGTGATCTTGACGAAGTGGTGGTACACGTCCGGATCCGGTTTGAAGGTTTGTATATCGTCGACACTGACCACGCCCTCGAAATATTCGCTGATACCCGCGTGTTCGAGTAGTCCCTCCACCGCACTCTGGAGTCCGTTAGAAAATCCAAAAAGCCGGAACCCTGCATCCTTCGAGACTTTCAGGCTATCCACCACATCGTCGAAAGCGGGTAGCACCCGGTAGGTTTCCATCAAAACCTGCTTGGCCTCGTCATCGAGGCCTGTTTGCAACAGGCTGTCCGTGTAGTCGAGTGCGTTTCGGGTACAGACCGCGAAGTTTTCATAGCGCCGCATCAGGCCACGTTTGAAAGTATATTCAAGCTGCTTGTCTCGCCAGATACGAGAGAATTCAACTGGCTGATCCATATATTCAGTGAGTTTCGTCGTAACGCCGTAAGGGTCGATCAAAGTGCCATAGATATCAAACCCAAGTGTGATGGTCATGCTGAATCCTCCTCGTTAGCGGATAGTGTCTAAATTTAATTCTTTTCGGCCTGGTAAAATTCGGGCCAGCGTTTTCTCACGACATCGCCATCGCTGGCAAGCGCGATACAGGTATCGAGAATTATCGGTCTTTGCCGGTCTGTACGTTTGGCTTCACGCTCTTCGAGTGCGACGTACAGCGTCTGGTAAGCAGTCGCCGCAATCGGTCCGAGCAAGTCCATCAGGTGAGTACAACTCTTGTGGGTACCAATTCTCTGGCGTACCTGCTTCATCCAGCCCCGACCCATTTGCAGGCCAACCAATGCCTTCATTTCCAGCGCGGCCCGGGTACAGATTCCAAACGGCGTGTGATCAGAAGAGGCCTGAGCATCCTGGATGACAAAATCAAGATTAATCGTCAGGCGTAGCCACATATCGTGTACTGGCTCCCCCGCTTTGATAATACCACCTCGATGTTCTTCGTCGTATCCGCAGTCGTAGGTACGCGTGTCGCACATGTGCGCCTCAATATCCCACAGACCGTCATCGCGCAGGTAGCCCTCGCAATCGATATGGCGGTGGTGCATTTTTTTTCGGGGAGCGGATTCAAGCAATGGCATGGAGTTCGATCCTGTTACTTTTGAGTCATTTTCGAGTTAGGGCGAGCGCAGCTCTGGAGGCGCTTTCACGGCCCAGGAAATCATTGATATAGCGTCCCGCTTCGAGTAGTTTGTGCAAATCGATACCGGTTTCGATTTGCATGCCATCGAGCATATAGAGTACATCTTCGGTCGCCACATTGCCGCTCGCACCTTCGGCGTAGGGACAACCGCCAAGCCCTGCGATCGAGCTATCGATCACCGAAATACCACACTGCAATACAGCATGTAAATTGGCAAGTCCCTGGCCATAAGTGTCGTGAAAATGCACTGCCAGCTGGTTTAACGGTACCACCTCGCTGATACGCCTGATCATCGCCTGGGCCCTTGCCGGGGTACCAGTCCCGATGGTGTCGCCGAGCGAAATTTCATAACAGCCCTGATCGACAAGGCGTGTGGCTACCTCGGCTACCTTATCCATGGAAACCTCGCCTTCGTAAGGACAGCCCAGTACGCACGATATATATCCACGAATTCGGAGATTTTCACTTCTCGCTCTTTCGGCCACCTGGTGAAAGTGTTCGAGGCTTTCCTCGATGGAACAATTGATATTCTTTTGTGAAAAGGTTTCAGTTGCAGCAGCAAAGATCGCAATTTCCTCGACCCCGGCCTCAAGCGCATCTTCGAGACCCTTTATATTGGGTACCAGCATCGGGTAAACCACGTTGTCGCGTTTATGAATACGCTTGAACACCTCGCCACTAGCAGCCATCTGTGGCACCCATTTGGGCGATACGAAGGCACCCGATTCTACTACCGACAAACCGGCATCAACCAGTTTTTCGATCAAGTTGACCTTGATCGCCACTGGGACGATTTGGGCTTCATTTTGCAGGCCATCACGTGGGCCTACTTCGACAATTTTTACCGAGTCCGGGATTGTCATGGCGTTATTCTAGCCTGATCAGGCGATCACCCTCTTCTACCTGGTCGCCTACCTGGAAAAATACCTGTTTAATCTTCGCGTCGATCGGCGCGACAATCGAATGTTCCATCTTCATCGCTTCGACTACCACTACCGTATCGCCACTGCGCACAGTTTCGCCTTCACTGACCTGTAGCGCGATGACTTTGCCCGGCATGGGTGCTGTGAGATCGTGGTCAGTTGAGTCACTAGCGAGTGTTGCATGCTCAGGGTCGAGGCGCCTGAACTGCCACTGGCGTCTGTCATACCATAAGCTGACGCGTCCATCTTGATCGATCAGCGGGAGGTTTAACCTCTGCGAGCCAATTTCAATGAAAAACTGGTTATCTCCGAGTATTACCCCATTGATCTGGTAGTCGGCGCCATCAAATTTAACTAGCCAATTATTCCCCTGCGGGCTGGCTTCAAGCAGATATTCGCGCATTTCATCGCAAAACTGCAGTCGATACCGTGCGGGTTGGTTCATGCGCCAGCCACTGCCAGATCGCCAGGGTGAATAAACATCGCCAGCTGCAGATTCGCTCGCCGCTAATCGTTGTCTGCTCAACAACAGATACAAAGCGGTGATGAGTATCACCTGATGCGGTACGACACCAGTGCTATCAAACAATTCGGTTTCGTGCCGGGCGATGAAGCCAGTATCGATCTGTGCCTCACGAAAAGCTTCGATCGACGCAAGCGATTCGAGGAAACCGATATTGGTCTGAACCCCTAAAATTTGATAGTCGGACAGAGCGCGGCGCAATCGCGCCAGGGCTACCGGTCGATCTTCACCATGGACGATCAGCTTGGCAATCATCGGGTCGTAATATACGCCGATATCGTCACCCTCCACTACCCCGGTATCTACCCTGACCTGGGGTGTTATTTCAGGAATACGCAAATGATTCAGTTTGCCCGATGACGGCAGAAATTCTCTGGCAGGTACTTCGGCGTAAATCCTGGCTTCTATCGCGTGTCCATGCAGCGAAATTTCACTCTGTTTCAACGGAAGAACCGCTCCATCGGCGACTTCAAATTGCCATTGCACCAGGTCCAGGCCGGTAATCATTTCGGTCACCGGGTGTTCGACCTGCAAGCGAGTATTCATCTCCATGAAAGAAAAATTGCCATCCTTGTGGAGTAAAAATTCGACCGTGCCGGCACCCTGATAATCGATCGCCCTGGCGCAATCAATCGCTGCCGCTCCCATTCGAGCACGCAGAGAGTCACTGATGTCAGGAGCAGGGGCTTCTTCAATTATCTTTTGATGGCGACGCTGGATAGAACAGTCACGCTCGTACAGGTGCACGATATTGCCATGCGTGTCGGCGAAAATCTGAAACTCGACGTGACGCGGAGTGCTCAGATAACACTCGATCAAAACCGTATCGTCACCAAATGCTGCCTGTGCTTCACGACGCACAGAAAACAGATTCGTTTCGAATTCACCGACCGCTTCGACCACGCGCATGCCTTTGCCACCGCCGCCGGCACTCGCCTTGATTAACTGCGGGTATCCGATACGTTTCGATTCTTCGATCAGTCGTTGGTCCTGCTGATCATCTCCATGATATCCGGGGAGCAGTGCAACACCGGCTGCTTCGATCAGCTTCTTGGCTTCGATCTTGCTGCCCATCGCTTCGATGGCACTGGCTGGTGGACCAACAAATACAAGCCCGGCAGTTTCGCAGGCGCGTGCGAATTCTGCATTCTCTGACAGGAAACCGTAGCCTGGGTGAATTGCCTGTGCGCCGCTACGTTTCGCGACCTCGATGATCCGGTCGCCGCACAGATAACTGTCACTCGCCGGAGCGGGCCCAATGCAGTAGGCCTCGTCGCAGGCTTTTACATGCAGGGCATACCGGTCGGGCTCGGAATAAACCGCAACGCTGGCTATATCCATTTTTCTCGCGGTATGCGCGATGCGGACTGCAATTTCTCCACGGTTAGCTATCAGAACCTTATCGAACATGCCTCTATTTCCCCACCCAATCCGGTTTGCGCTTTTGCAAAAATGCGTTCAGACCTTCACGTCCTTCATCCGAAGTACGAATTTCGGCGATTCGCCTGGCAGTCTCTTCTACCAGCGATTCATCGATTGGTCGCGCCTCTACGCGATAAATTAAATCCTTGGCCGCTGCCTGCGCTTTAGGACCCGAACTCAACAAATCGTCTATACACTGTTGCAGGCAGGCATCGAGCGCCTCCGGTTCGACCACTTCATGCACCAGGCCGAGCTGTTGCGCGCGCCCGGCGTCGAATCGCTCGCCAGTAAGAAAATAACGCCGCGCCGCGCGGGAACCGATAGCCGCAATGACATAGGGTGAAATCACCGACGGTATCAAACCCAGCCGCACTTCGGAAAGACTGAATATCGCATTACTCGAAGCGATAGCAATGTCGCAACAGGCGATTAGTCCGACACCGCCGCCAAAACTCGCCCCCTGAACCAGCGCTACGACTGGCCTGTTTAACCCGTTGAGTGAATACATCAGGCGTGCCAGTTGCATCGCGTCGGCATGATTTTGTTCTATATCATAATCCGCCATGCGCCGCATCCAGTCGAGATCGGCACCCGCCGAAAAACTTTTACCTGCGGCACGCAATACCAATAGGCGGATGGTTTCATCGCTTTCTATGTCTTCGAGCATCTGCAATAACTCGGCGATCATCGCATCGTCGAAGGCATTGTGCTTTTCGGCTCGGTCCAGGGTAATGGTCGCGACACCGCGCGAGTTGGTATGCAGATTAAGCGTATTCGGCATGGCTACATCCTGAAGATACCAAACTGGCTATCTTCTATCGGTGCGTTCAAAGCCGCCGAGAGTCCGAGACCGAGTACCATGCGCGTATCTTTCGGGTCGATGATGCCATCGTCCCAGAGCCGGGCGCTGGCGTAGTAGGGGTGCCCCTGAGCTTCGTACTGTTCACGGATCGGTTGTTTCAAAGCCTGTTCATCGGCCTCGCTCCAGGATTCACCGCGCGCCTGGCGGGCGTCGCGTGCTACCTGTGCGAGTACGCTGGCCGCCTGCTCTCCACCCATTACCGATACACGGGCATTGGGCCACATCCACAGGAAGCGTCCCCCATAGGCGCGACCGCACATCGCGTAATTGCCCGCACCGAAACTGCCACCGACGACGACGGTCAACTTGGGTACGCGGGCACAGGCAACCGCGGTCACCATCTTCGCCCCGTCTTTGGCGATACCACCCTGTTCGTATTTCTGACCGACCATAAAACCGGTAATATTCTGTAGAAAAATCAACGGGATATGTCTTTTTGCACAGAGCTCGATGAAATGCGTTCCCTTCAGCGCCGACTCGGAAAACAGGATGCCATTGTTGGCTATTATACCCACCGGATAACCCAGTAAATGCGCGAATCCGCAAACCAGGGTTTTACCATAAAGCTGTTTGAATTCGTCGAATTCACTGGCGTCGACCAGCCGCGCGATGATTTCGCGAATATCGTAGGGCTGGCGTAAGTCTTCCGGCACGATTCCGTACAATTCTTCGGTGGGGTACAGGGGATCCCGTGGTTCGCGCATCGCCAGCTCTAATTTCTTGCTTCGATTCAAATGCCCCACCGCATTCCTCGCCAGGCCTAGTGCATGCGTGTCATTTTCGGCCAGGTGGTCGGTCACACCGGAAATCTTCGAGTGAACTTCGGCGCCACCCAGGTCTTCGGCACTGACGACCTCCCCGGTCGCGGCCTTTACCAGCGGTGGGCCACCCAGAAAAATGGTACCCTGATCCCGAACAATAATGCTTTGATCCGACATCGCCGGCACGTAGGCACCTCCTGCTGTACAGGAACCCATCACTACGGCAATTTGCTCAATACCCTGGGCCGACATCATGGCCTGGTTATAAAAGATGCGCCCAAAATGTTCACGGTCGGGAAATACCTCGTCCTGACTCGGCAGATATGCCCCACCCGAATCGACCAGGTAAATACAGGGTAGATTATTTTCCTGCGCAATGGCTTGCGCGCGGAGATGTTTCTTCACCGTGATCGGGAAATAGGTTCCGCCTTTGACCGTCGCATCGTTGGCGACGATCATGCATTCAATCCCGTTCACACAGCCGATTCCGGTCACCAGCCCCCCGGCGGCAATATTATCCTCACCGTACATGCCGTATCCTGCGAACTGACCAATTTCGAGGAACGGCGAACCCTCGTCTATCAGGGTATCGATACGATCACGTACCAGTAGCTTGCCGCGACTCAGATGCTTTTCGCGGGCTCGCTCGCTACCACCAGCGCAAAGCATGGCCACCTTGTGGTGCAAGTCTTCAACGATTTTCAACATCGCGTCATGGTTGGCCCTGAATTCAGCCGACTGCCTGATTATCTGGGTTTGCAAAACGCCCATAGATTTACCTGCCCCCGGTTTTGGCTATTTCGCGCGCGATCACGATACGCTGAATATCGCTTGTACCTTCGTAAATTTGCGCAACCCGTACGTCCCGGTAAATGCGCTCCAGTGGAAAATCTTTTAAATAGCCGTATCCGCCCAGTACCTGTATGGCCGACGAACAAATTTTATCGGCTGCCTCCGAGGCAAACAACTTGGCCATGCTGGCCTGTTTCAGGCAGGGTTCCCCGGCATCACGCAGACTCGCTGCATTGAGCACCATCAATCGTGCGGCTTCGAGTTGGGTCGCCATATCGGCGAGGCGAAAAGCCACCGCCTGGTGATCGATAATAGCTTTGCCAAAGGTTTCGCGTTCCCTCGCATAATCGAGCGCAACCTCGTACGCCGCCCTCGCCATGCCTACGCTTTGCGCACCGATGCCAATGCGGCCGCCTTCGAGATTCATCAGCGCTATCTTGTAACCTTCGCCTTCTTCGCCCAGCAGATGGTTAGCTGGGATACGGCAATCCTGCAAAAATACCTGCGTGGTATCCGAAGCATGCTGACCCATTTTGTTCTCCACGGCGCCCACCTGGTAGCCGGGGTTATCGGTCGGCACCACGAACGCGCTGATACCCTGCTTGCCCGCGCTTGAGTCGGTAACGGCGAAGACGAGCGCGACCTGGGCATTTTTCCCCGAGGTGATAAAGGTTTTGGCGCCATTCAATACATAATCGTCGCCGTCTTTTATAGCACTGGTTTTTAGCGCCGATGCGTCGGACCCGGCCTGGGGTTCGGTAAGGCAAAAACATCCCAGCCTGGCACCGGAGGCAAGTGGTTTCAGGTAGTCCTGTTTGATGAAATCGCTACCGAATTTGAGCAATGACATGCAGACCACGACGTTAGTCACGCTCACGATTGTCGAGCAGGCACCGTCCCCGGCGGCGATTTCTTCGAGTGCAAGCGCATAGGATACGTAATCGGCGCCACTACCGCCCCATTGTTCCGGTATGAGAATGCCAAATAAACCGAGCTCACCCATTTCTTTCAGCTGTTGTGCCGGAAAGTGGCTGGTTTTATCCCACTCGGCTGCATACGGCGCTACGTTCGCCTGCACGTAATCGCGCACACTGTCACGGATCAGAATCTGTTCGTCGCTTAGTTTCATTTATCTATTTATACCAGTTCGATCGCCATCGCGGTCGCTTCTCCCCCGCCGATACACAGAGCCGCGATGCCTTTTTTCAAGCCCCTGTTTTGCAGGGCGGCGATTAATGTCACGAGGATACGCGCACCGGATGCACCTATCGGGTGACCGAGCGCGCAGGCGCCACCGTTGATATTCACCTTTGCATGATCGAGCTCGAGATCGTGCATCGCCGCCATGGTCACGACCGCGAAAGCTTCATTGATTTCGAACAGGTCTACGTCACTCACCGACCAGTCGAGTTTTTCCAGCAAATTGCGAATCGCACCGACCGGCGCGGTGGTAAACCAGGCCGGTTCGTGGGCAAAAGTACTGTGCCCACGGATCACCGCGAGTGGCTTGATCGCACGTTTTTCGGCTTCTGCCTCGTCCATCAGTATCAGGGCTGCGGCACCGTCAGAAATCGAACTCGAATTGGCCGCGGTTACGGTTCCATCGCCACGAAAAGCGGGGCGCAAGGTTGGAATTTTCTCCAGGTTTGCGTTAAATGGCTGTTCGTCGGTGTCGACAGTGACTTCGCCCTTGCGGGTTTTGATCACTACCGGCGAAATTTCCTGCCTGAAGGCACCGCTTTCGATAGCGGCCTGTGCACGCTTTAACGAAGTGATGGCAAAATCATCCTGCTGCTCTCGCGTAAACTGGTATTTGTCGGCGGTATTTTCGGCGTAGACCCCCATCAGGCATCCCTTGTCGTAGGCATCCTCAAGCCCATCGAGAAACATGTGGTCCATCACCTGCCCGTGTCCCATGCGTAATCCAGTACGGACTTTGGGTAGCAGGTAAGGCGCGTTGCTCATACTCTCCAGACCGCCTGCAACCATCACCCGATTGCTGCCCGCAACGATCAGATCGTGCGCCAGCATAGTTGCCTTCATCCCGGAACCACACATTTTATTTACTGTTGTACAACCCGCCGACTGTGGAATGCCAGCACCGAGGCTCGCCTGTCTTGCCGGTGCCTGCCCCTGGCCAGCGGGCAACACGCAACCCATGATTACTTCGTCGATAGCATCGCTCTCGATCTGGCTGCGTTCAACCGCTGCGGCAATCGCAGCAGCACCAAGTGCGGGCGCGCTCGCAGCTGCGAGAACACCCTGAAAACCACCCATCGGTGTACGCGCGGCGCCGGTTATTACAATTTTTTCACTCATTT
>CAZJEJ010000046.1:11908-17340 GCA_964544945.1 uncultured Gammaproteobacteria bacterium
CGGCCTATCAGCATGCGGCGAATCTCCGAAGTTCCGGCGCCTATTTCGTATAGCTTGGCATCGCGCAGCAAACGACCGGTGGGGTACTCGTTGGTATAACCGTTACCACCGAGCGCCTGTATCGCTTCGAGCGCCATCCAGGTTGCTTTTTCGGACGCGTACAAAATCGCACCAGCAGCATCTTTTCGCGTGGTTTCTCCGCGATCGCAGGCTGCACCGACTGCGTAGACGTAGGCCTTGCAGGCGTTCATCGTGGTATACATATCGGCCAGTTTGCCCTGCATCAGCTCGAATTCCCCGATACTCTGGCCAAACTGCTTGCGTTCGTGCACGTAGGGGACAACCACGTCCATGCAAGCCTGCATAATACCCGTTGGTCCGGCCGCGAGCACCGCGCGCTCGAAATCGAGCCCGCTCATCAGCACCGCCACACCGCGGTTTAGCTCGCCCAGTATATTTTCTTCGGGTACTTCGACATCCTGAAATACCAGTTCACCGGTATTCGAGCCACGCATACCGAGCTTGTCGAGCTTTTGCGCGGTGGTAAACCCAAAGGTTTTTTCGACCAGGAAGGCGGTAATGCCTCTCGAGTCGGCTTTTGGGTTGGTTTTCGCGTACACCACGACCACATCGGCATCGGGCCCATTGGTGATCCACATTTTAGTACCGTTTAATACGTAGCGATCACCCTGCTTTTGCGCCTTCATCTGCATACCGACCACGTCGGAGCCAGCACTGGGTTCCGACATCGCGAGCGCACCGATATGTTTGCCGCCGATTAATTTGGGCAGGTATTTCGCCTTTTGCGCCTCGTTACCGTTACGATTGATCTGATTGACGCAAAGATTGGAATGGGCGCCGTAGCTAAGGCCTACCGAGGCAGAGGCACGACTGATTTCTTCCATCGCGACGATGTGCGCGAGATAGCCCATGTCAGCACCACCATAAGTCTCGGGTACGGTCACGCCGAGCAAGCCTATTTCACCCAGTTTAGGCCACAGCTGGTTGGGAAATTCATTATTACTGTCGATCTCGGCCGCAATTGGCGCTATCTCGGCCTGTGCAAAGCCATGCACCGTGTCGCGCAGCATGTCGACGGTTTCACCAAGTTCAAAATTCAACGATGGAATATGTGTCATTTTGTGCCTCGGATTCGTGGACTTACCCATACCGGGTTTTTCTTTGCCCGACACGAATACTCTCCAGCGCTGCCTGCGCATTGCCGGCGATTTGTTCCAGTTCCTCAAGCGCCAGTTCGACGTCCTGTTTTTGTACTTCCAGCATTTCACGACGTTCATCGAGCTTTTCGAGCATCCGTTCCAGTTGCGCTTCTTTACCGTGGTTCGAATCGTATAAATCGAACAATTCCCTGATTTCTGATAACGACCATCCGAGCCGTTTACCACGTAATACCAGCCGTAGACGCACGCGCTCACGCTCGCTATAAATCCGCCGCGTACCAACCCGTTGCGGACTCAACAGGCCTCCTTCTTCGTATAGCCTTAAGGCTCTCGAAGTCACCTGAAATTCACTGGCCAGTTCGCTAATCGAGTAGGTAACTGTCTGTTCGTCGCTTTCTGTCATATCGTATCGTCAGGCCATTAGTCGGATTCAGGTTAAATTTAATTGACGTTAACGTAAACGTAAGGTAATTTAACGGACTGCATATTGCAACAAATATTTAATCTCTGGGAAAAGATACCAATGGCTAAAGCGCAAGATAAAGTTTCCGAATTCGGTGCTGCGACGAAAAGCCAGTACAAGACTCGCTTTGTCAGCGCTGCTAGCCTGTTTGACGGTCACGACGTCGCAATTAATATCATGCGCAGGATTCTGCAATCGTCTGGCGCCGAAGTGATTCACCTCGGCCACAATCGTTCGGTCGCCGAAATAGTCGACGCGGCGATACAGGAAGACGTTCAGGGTATTGCGATTAGCTCTTACCAGGGAGGCCATGTCGAGTATCTCAGGTATATGGTGGATATGCTCAGGCAAAGAAACCGTCCCCATATCCGCGTATTCGCTGGCGGTGGCGGGGTCATTGTCCCGGATGAAATCAGGGAATTAGAAGATTACGGTGTGACTCGTATTTACTCACCCGAAGACGGGCAGAAAATGGGGCTGCAGGGCATGATATTCGACATGATCGAACGCTGCCAGTTTGACCCGGGCGAAGCGGCGCCAGACTCGATCAAAGCTTTAAAGAGCAATGATTTAAACACCCTGCCGAGCTTGATTACCGCGCTCGAAAACGACCTCGTCTCTGCTTCGTTGCGCGCGGAAATGAGTCGGGCATGCCAACAGTTATCCCGCGCTATTCCGGTACTGGGTATTACCGGTACGGGTGGTTCGGGAAAATCCTCGCTGACCGACGAAATCATTCGCCGCTTTCGGCTGGATCAGCAGGATGCGCTATCAATCGCTATCATCGCAGTCGACCCCACACGCCGTAAGACCGGCGGGTCGCTGCTCGGTGATCGCATACGCATGAACGCGATCAATCACCCCAATATTTTCATGCGCTCTATCGCCACGCGCGACTCGGTTGGGGAGATACCAGAAGTCATAGGCGAGGTGATACAAGCCTGCAAACTCTGCGATTTTGATCTTATTATTGTCGAGACGCCTGGCATTGGTCAGGGAGACGCAGCCATAGTACCGCTGGTTGATGCATCTTTGTATGTAATGACGCCGGAATTTGGCGCCCAAAGCCAGCTTGAAAAAATCGATATGCTCGACTTCGCCGATATTGTTGCGATCAACAAATTTGATCGTAAAGGCGCCGAAGACGCTTATCGCGACGTGTGCAAGCAAGTACAGCGCAATCGCGAGGCATTTTCGCAGTCTCCCGAAGAAATGCCGGTATTCGGTACCATCGCCTCACATTTCAACGATGACGGCACCACCGCACTCTACCAGCAAATTCTGGAAAAGCTGCAATCACTTGGCCTGGAACCTGGAGAAAATCACCTGCCCCAGGTAAAGGTCAGAAAATCGACTGCGAAATCGGTCATCGTTCCGGCTGATCGTGTACGCTACCTGGCCGAGATAGCGGCCACGGTACGCGACTACAAGGCCAACGCGCTACAACAGGCGACGCTCGCACGCGAGCGACAGCAACTCATCGAGTCGAAACGTATGTTGCTCGATATTACCAATTATTCACAAAGCAAAACCCTGGATGAGTTGATCGGGGTACGTGAAAACGATCTCGATTCCCAAAATATAAAATTGCTCGAGCAGTGGCCTGAAATCAAACGAAGCTACGCCGGTGACGAGTTCGTAGTAAGAGTTCGCGACCGTGAAATTCGCTCTAATTTGAAATACCGTTCGCTCGCCGGGCTCGACATTCCAAAGGTTTCCCTGCCCGAATTTGATGATCATGGCGAGTTGTTAAAATGGTTACTGCTGGAAAATTTACCCGGCAGTTTTCCGTATACGGCCGGGGTATTCGCCTTTAAGCGCGAAGGCGAAGACCCGACACGCATGTTTGCCGGCGAAGGCGACGCATTCAAAACCAACCGGCGTTTCAAGGAATTATCGGAACACTCAGCAGCAAAACGTTTGTCAACTGCTTTCGATTCGGTGACCCTCTACGGCCGCGACCCCGACGAGCGCCCCGACATTTACGGCAAGGTCGGAAATTCGGGCGTATCGGTTGCCACGCTGGACGATATGCAGGCGCTGTACGATGGATTCGACCTGTGTCACCCATCGAACTCGGTATCGATGACGATCAATGGCCCAGCACCGATTATTCTCGCCATGTACCTCAACACAGCGATCGAGCAGCAGTTAGCGAAATTTGCCACTGACAACTCGCGTGCGCCTACCACGCAGGAAATCGACAAGATTCGCGACTGGACACTGGAAAACATTCGAGGCACGGTGCAGGCCGATATTCTCAAGGAAGATCAGGGGCAAAATACCTGTATCTTTTCTACCGAATTTGCACTCAAGATGATGGGCGATATCCAGCAGTATTTCATCGATCATAAAATTCGTAATTTCTACTCGGTATCTATTTCCGGATATCACATCGCCGAGGCTGGCGCGAACCCGATTTCGCAATTGGCGTTTACGCTTGCCAACGGATTCACATTTGTCGAAGCTTACCTCGCACGCGGTATGAACATCGACGATTTCGCCGCTAACCTGTCTTTCTTTTTCAGCAATGGCATGGATCCCGAGTATACCGTGATGGGTCGGGTCGCTCGTCGCATCTGGGCCACCACAATGCGTGATAAATATGGTGCCAACGAGCGCAGTCAAAAGCTCAAATATCATATTCAGACTTCCGGTCGATCGTTACACGCACAGGAAATGGACTTCAACGATATTCGTACCAGCCTGCAGGCCCTGATCGCAATTTACGATAACTGCAACAGCCTGCATACCAACGCGTTCGACGAGGCGATTACCACGCCTACCGGGGACTCGGTACGCCGTGCGCTTGCGATCCAGTTGATCATTAATAACGAATGGGGGCTGGCTAAATGCGAAAACCCCAATCAGGGTGCTTTTATCATCGATCAGTTGACCGACCTGGTCGAGGAAGCGGTACTCGCCGAGTTCGAAAGTCTGTCCGAACGAGGCGGTGTTCTCGGTTCGATGGAAACCGGATACCAGCGTGGCAAGATCCAGGATGAATCGATGTTTTACGAACACAAGAAGCACGATGGCTCCCTACCAATCATCGGCGTCAACACCTTCCTGAATCCGAACGGCAACGAAAAATACGAAATCGAACTCGCGCGCTCCACCGAGGCAGAAAAACAGAGCCAGATAAAGCGCCTCGCTGACTTCCATACCCGGCACAATGCCGATGCCGACCAGGCGCTGGATCGGGTCAGGCAGGCGGCAATCGATAACCGGAATATTTTCGAGGCACTGGTCGAAGCAGTCAGGTTTTGTTCCCTGGGGCAAATTACCGATGCGTTATTCGAAGTGGGCGGGCAGTATAGAAGGAATATGTGATGGTCGCTCAAAGCGACCGTCATCGCGAGCTTGCCTTACTGCTGTACGAAATAAACTTTTTGACGCCTAGTTTATTTTCGTCCAGCCAACTGAGAGATATCCCTGCGACTGATTGGATGGCCTACGGCTACCCGAAAAAGTCTTGATTTTGAACGGCAAGGCGAGATGCGACATCCTGTCTTAGCTCGCCACAGGCAACCTCCCTGTTGCCTGACCGATCAAAATCAAGACTTTTTCAGCACCCAACCTTTATGTCGCAAGGATCTCCCTCAGTTGGCCTCACTCTTAGAGGCTATCTCGGGGGGGAATCCAATAAACCGTATTTTTCAGGGATGAAAAATTCGAGCGCCCAGGGACGGGTTCACAGCGTGTTTTTTGGATTTTCACCCGAGGTGGCCTCGCCTCGAATTCAATAGACTCCGGCTCGTGGGCCGAAATGACGTACAATTAAATAA
>CAZJEJ010000047.1:0-4419 GCA_964544945.1 uncultured Gammaproteobacteria bacterium
TGTTCGAACTCGTGACGGTTAATCAATCCGGTCAGGGCATCATGGCTCGCCTGGTAGCTGAGCTTTTCAGACAATTCATACTCCTGGGTCACATCATCCTGAATAGAAACGAAATGAGTGATGTTGCCGTCATCATCCCTGACCCCTGAAATCGACAAACGATCCCAGTAAAGCGTGCCATCTTTCTTACTGTTTCGAATGTCACCCTTCCACTCATGGCCCGACCGGACGGTGTTCCATATATCGTCGTAGATTGCCTGAGATTGTTTTCCTGAATAGAGTAGGCTCGGTGTCTGACCGATGGCTTCGTTACTGCTATAACCGGTAATCTCGGTAAACTTGGGGTTGACGTATTCGATGATGCCTTTGATATCTGTAATGATTACCATGGCGGAGCTAGATTCTACCGCGCGCGAGAGTTTTTTTAATTCTTCTTCCACCTGCTTGCGCTCGGTAATGTCAGTTCCAGTGCCACGGTAACCGGTAAAAATTCCTTCGGGGCTGAATACTGGATTACCATTCACTGAAATGGACATGGTGTCCCCATCCAGTTTCATTATTTGGTATTCAAGATTTCTGAATGGCATTCGCTTTTCCAGTATTGAAAAATGCTCTCGCCATTTTTCACTGTCTATATCCTCAAGGGCTGGATTAACCTGGTACTCACGCCTATGACCGTAGTAGTTTTCGGAATTTATTCCGCTAAGTTCAAAAAATAGCTCACTTTCGTAAGTAAATTTCAAATCGGCATCCATTTCCCAGAACCAGTCGGAGGACGATTCGGCAAAATCTCGGAAGCGTTCTTCACTGGCGTGAAGCGCCTCTTCATATTGGCGGCGTTCGATCACCAGGCTAGCAAGATTTGCCTGAGAATAAATAAGCTGCAATTCTTCTTCTGTCGGCCGACGAACTTCATCGTAATACATGGCAAATGTGCCGATCACCTTTTTGCATTTTGAATAAATGGGCTGCGACCAACAAGCGTGAAAGCCAACTTTTTTTGCTATATCACGAAATGATTTCCAATAAGGGTGGGAAAAAACATCCTCTACAATCACGCGTTCGCCAGTGTACGCAGCAGTTCCACACGAACCCGCTCCGACCCTGGCCTGTAAGCCGTCAATAGTATTGTTATAATAATCAGGAAGGTTTGGTGCCGCCGCATGATGAAGACAGCCAGTGTCTTGATCGAAGTACAGAACGCTACATCGCATGGTCGGGTCGATCACCTCGGTGTCGCGACAAAGAATGTCCAACGTATCGGCAACCTCCCCACCCCCAACTATGTGTTCAAGGACACGGACGCGGGATTTTAAAAAGGTAGCAAACTTGTCCAGGGTAAAATACCTATACGGTTTTTAAAGTTCGGGTCGCTATTAATCGATTAACCTGACACGATAAGTATAGCAAGGTATACCTGTTTCGTCGCACAATCAACGAGCCACAAAGTCACAAGCCTGGGTTTGACGCTTGATCAGGGCTTGCTTAGCCTGTGCTTAACATAAACGCCCACCAGGCTTATCCCGGATAATAAAAGCAGCGGGCCTAAGGTAGAAATATTCATTAATTCCTCCAGTGATGCCGCGGTGGTTGCACCGTGAATGACTCTGGCATACAGGTATGACTTGATAGAAAGCCCCAGGATTGTCGCGGAAATAAAGTGAACCAGGTTCACCTTGAGTATGCCCGAACTATAGTTAATCAGCGAGTGAGGAAAGGCAGGGAAGACTCGCATCGCGAACAAGGTTAAAAAATTGCCCTCCTTGTGAAGTAAATTGTAAGTATGCGACTTTTCGATTTTTCCTATCCAGTCGCCCACCAGATATTCTGAAAACAGGTAGGCACCCAGACCACCGAGCGTACCGCCAGTAACCAGGATGAATGTCGCGGTTGCCGGCGGATAAAGAGGTGCCGCAATCCACAGGAATATCGATCCAGCCAGTGCAAAGGTAAACAGGATGCTTTGCAACAGGATTAAAACGACAACTAGCCACCAGTATTGCGAGTATTCCCGCGCTAGCGCCAGTATTTTTTCTGCATCGAGTAAGTCTGCGATATTCAGCAATATGCCGGTAGCGATTAACACAGATACGATGAGTAGTTTGGTAATCTGTCCCTGGTTCATATTATTTATCGGAGGCTCCCTTATTTAAATGAGGTGATCATGCCAGCATGAAGCTTACTGGTTGATTCGCACTGGTATTCGTCTCGTCTCATTAGCATCCGGTATTGCTTCGAAATGCCCCGGAAGCCTGGTGCCACAGCGAGCGCAGCTACTATTTTCCTTCAAACCCCAGCGACCCAGTTGGTACCAGTCGCGCTCTATGAGTAGTTCCCCACAATGATGGCACCAGGTGCTGGAACCCTCCGAGTCGTGCACGTTTCCGGTGTAGGCGTAGCGTATGCCGTTTGCCAGGGCTATGTTGCGGGCGCGGCTCAAGGTCGAAGCCGGGGTGGATTCTACATCACGCATTTTCCAGTCTGGATGAAATGCGCTGAAGTGCATCGGAACCTCTGGTCCTAATTTTTCCACCACCCAGGCGGTCATAGCGTGCAGCTCCTGCTCGGAATCATTTTCCCCGGGAATCAGCAAGGTGGTCAACTCCAGCCAGGCATCGGTTTCCTGCTTAATATATTCGATAGTTTCGAGTACCGGAGCCAGGTGGCCGCCGCATATCTTGTGGTAGAAACGGTCGGTAAAAGCCTTCAGATCCACATTGGCTGCGTCTACTGCCTGAAAAAACTCTATCCGTGGCTCCGGGTCGATATAACCAGCAGTGACGGCGACCGACTTGATCCCGTTCTCACGACAGGCGGCAGCGACATCGATTGCATACTCGAGAAAAATGACAGGGTCATTGTAGGTAAAGGCCACACTGCGACACGACATGTCTGCAGCCACTCGGGCCAACTTCTCAGGCGTGGCCCCGTCTGCCAGTGTATCCATTTCGCGAGATTTCGACATGTCCCAGTTCTGGCAGAACTTACAGGCCAGATTGCAGCCAGCGGTCCCGAAAGACAGTACCGCGCTGCCGGGGTAGAAGTGATTCAGTGGTTTTTTCTCGATTGGATCCACGCAAAAACCACTGGAGCGCCCGTAGCTGACCAGCTTGACCTCGTCGTCCAGTCGCTGGCGCACGTAGCACAGGCCCCGTTGCCCCTCGTTGAGTCGGCAATGGCGTGGGCAGACGTCGCATTGCAGGCGCCCGTCATCCATCGCGTGCCAGTACTGTGTTGTGATAATTGTATCGTCCATACCTCGAATAAGTATAAGCAAATACACGCCTGTCCAACAGGTCTATAATAGTCGGAAATCGCCCCCTGCGAGGTAAATCCATGAGTGTTCGCCAGGCCGCCGTTGCCGGTCTGTTCTACGAAGCAGACACCGCTTCATTACGACGGCAAATAAGTGACCTGATGGCCGCGACTTCGTCGATTGGTGATACAGCGCCCGGCATAGCCCCCGAAGTACTGATTGTGCCGCATGCAGGCTATATTTACTCGGGTCTTATCGCCGCCAGGGCTTATCGCTACCTGGAATCTCGCGGCGATGAAATCCGGCGAGTAGTATTGTTTGGTCCCGCCCACCGGGCCTACCTGGAAGGTATGGCGGTGCCATCGGTGGATTTATTCACCACGCCCCTGGGCGACGTACCCCTGGACCGAGAGGCCATAGACCGGATTATTACCATGCCTGAAGTGAGTGTTTCTAACCAGGCCCATAAGGATGAGCATTGTCTGGAAGTTCAACTACCTTTTCTACAGACGGTACTGACGCAATTTACCCTGGTGCCGGTGGTAGTAGGAGATTGCGACGCGGCTACGGTGGCGGCGGTTTTGGATACATTGTGGGGTGGGACGAATACCCTGGTGGTTATCAGTACCGATTTATCTCATTTCCTGTCCTATGAAGAGGCCTCGCACGTCGATACACAGACCTGCAGCCGGATATTGGCAAAGACAAGTTCACTCACGGGCGATGAAGCCTGTGGTGCCCGGGTGGTCAATGGGCTGATGCGTACCGAACACGCTCAGTTACTGGAGGTGAAATTGCTGGATGCCTGCAATTCAGGCGATACCGCCGGGGGCAGGGATAGGGTAGTAGGTTATGGCGCTTTCCTTCTGCATTGACTTCAGCGAGTCTGAACAGGGTCGATTGCTCGGCATTGCGCGGCAATCCATCGAGTCGGGCCTGGCTGGAGGCTCTGCCCTGGAGATGAATCGCGATAACCTGGCTGACAGTTTGTCGATCCCTGTGGGTGTGTTTGTGACTCTGACCCTGTCTGGCACATTACGAGGCTGCATGGGTTCCCCTGAATCATCCGATCCACTGGCGTTTTCAGTGGCAAGCTGCGCGTTCAACGCCGCCTTCCACGACCCGCGATTTCCACGACTGGACGCTGGAGAAATCGAGCTCAC
>CAZJEJ010000047.1:4519-16320 GCA_964544945.1 uncultured Gammaproteobacteria bacterium
GCATCCGCGGTGTGCCGGATAGCGGTTCCGGTGTAGGGATCGTCGCAGTCTCTAAATTTTTACCCTATCTACCCACCGTCCGATGGTGAGGGGTCTGATTCAGACTTCCCACCGAGTTTTGCTGGCTGGTTTTACGGCTATAGGCATATTCAACAGGAGAGCAGCACATGAAGCGGATAAAGTTCGTAATCTTAAGTAATTACACCGGTACTTTGATTCGGAATCTACCAATGTCCAAACGGGGAGCGAAGAATGGAATCGAGTAACGGTGCAGATGAAGCTGCTTTAGAAAGGTCGTATTCGGTTGCTCCAGCGGTGGATGTAGCCACTGCCGAGGAGTTGTTGGGAGAAGCAAAGCGCATCCTGGATCAACTGGGCGTAGTCTTCTTTCTTCGACAGGGCACTTGCCTTGGCGCTATCAGGGATGGGGGTATTATTCCGTGGGATGATGACCTGGATCTTGGATCAATTATCGGACTTCATGGCGCCACGGAAAAGACAGTAGATACGGTTGTCTCGGCCTTTAGGAGCGAGGGGTATTTTGCCAAAATAGATCGCAACGATTACGGTATAAGCGTGGCGATGATGAAGTCCTCAACGAGAATAGACTGGGCCTGCTACAGGATCGTTGACGACAGCATATTCCACTACCCCGGGGTTCGTATTCCCGCCAGACTTTTTAATCAACTAAAAGAAATTGACTTTATCGACAAGAAGTTTCTTGTCCCCAATCCACCCGAAGAATACCTGCGTTTCAAGTATGGCGCAGAGTGGATGATCCCTAAAAAAGCGGATTTTCATAAGGACGTCCTGGAATTGATTCTGGATGCGCCCCTCCCCGACAGCAAAAATAAGTTGGGACAATTTCCCGGCAATCATCTATCGCAACGGGATACCGGTAAGCTCAGGGTCCTTGACCATGGGAATAACCCGGTTGTCGGTGCTGAGGTCAGGATCGCCGGCGTGGGACACTTCAGGACCGATAAGCAGGGCTATGCGAAGTTCGATCTGCCCCGTGATGACTGGTACGCGCTCGTTATTAAGTATGACAGGCACGAGGAAGTGCTTTACCAGGAGAATATGCTTCGAGGCGAAACTTACCTCTACAAACCGGATCCATCATCCGATTCCGGCCGCTACTGCGTCTTGCGCCCGGAGTAAACTACGATGAATTCAATACGAAATACAATTTTGTTGGGAAAGCCAGAATGGAAAGGAAGCGGGACAATGATACGCGTGTACGCAGACATGGTGGCCGATTTGTTTCATTATGGGCATGTTGAGTTTTTGCGGCAGGCCAGCGCCCTGGGAGGTTATGTTCTGGTAGGGGTCAATGCTGACGACGCGGTTGAAGCTCACAAGCGCAAACCGATTCAAACGATGGAAGAGAGGATGGCGTCCGTGAAAGCCTGTCGGTATGTGGACGAAGTGATTCCCAACGCACCGTGGGTATTTGATCCCACGTGGATCGCGAAATACAATATCGATCTGGTGGTGCATGGTGATGATTATACTGACGAGCAGCGACGGCATATTTACCAGGTACCCATCGAGATGGGTATATTGCGAACGGTCACTTATACAAAAGGCATCTCAACCACGGAAATTATCCGTCGGCGCAAAGATCTACAGCCAGAAAAAATACCACTGGCTTAATTTGCTGGAGTTTATGGCCGCCAATTCGGTCACGATAGAAAGAATTTATGACGCTAAGCCTGGCCAGGTTAATAGTATTATTGCGCGAAGTCGAAGATAAAATCCGGCTGGTCTAAGCTGGTCCAATAGCTTAAAGATTCCGTTTGTCCACCACGCGTTGTGCCTTACCCTGAGAGCGGGGTATACAGCCAACGTCATGCGCCTGGACGGTTGCCGATATACCCACGTACGATTTAATGAAATTCTGCAGGGAACTACTGGCTTGTTCTCTGTGCATAGAATCGCTCTCCATACCATTCTTCAACTCGATGTTGACGGTAATGGCATCGAGACTGCCATTGCGAGTCAGCTCGATCTGGTAATGCGGCGATAATTCGGGAACCTTGAGAATTTGCTCTTCGATCTGTGACGGAAATACGTTTATCCCCCGGATAATCATCATATCATCGCTACGCCCGGTGATTTTATCCATGCGTCGCATAGTACGAGCGGTGCCGGGTAACAGGCGAGTCAGGTCCCGGGTACGGTAGCGAATTACGGGCATGGCCTCCTTGGTGAGCGAAGTGAATATCAATTCACCTACCTCCCCTTCGGCTCTCGTGTCACCGGTTTCGGGATCTACTATTTCCGGATAGAAGTGATCTTCCCAGATTGTTGGGCCATCCTTGCTTTCCAGGCACTCCTGGGCAACCCCAGGCCCGATTACCTCGGAAAGTCCGTAAAGATCGACCGCGTCGATACCCATGCGTTCCTCAATTTCTTTGCGCATCGCGTTAGTCCAGGGCTCGGCGCCAAACATGCCTGTACGCAGTGAGCAAGTACTGGGATCGATTCCCTGGCGTTCAAATTCGTCGGCTATGTTAAGGCAGTAAGAGGGGGTAACCATAATAATGTCTGGTTCGAAATCCTGAATCAACTGTACCTGCCTTTCGGTCATGCCGCCAGACATCGGAATGACAGTGCAACCCAGAGTCTCGGCACCATAATGTGCACCGAGTCCGCCGGTAAAGAGTCCATAACCATAGACTACATACACCCTATCGGCAGCACATCCTCCGGCAGCACGAATTGAACGAGCCATCACGGTTGACCACATATCAATGTCATTTTGCGTATAACCCACCACGGTTGGTTTCCCCGTGGTACCGGACGAGGCATGGATACGCACCACCTGCTCCATGGGAACGGCAAATGCCTTGAATGGATAATTAGTGCGCAAATCCTCTTTACTGGTATAAGGGAAATGCTTCAGGTCTTCCAGAGATTTCAAATCCTGGGGATGAACTTTCGCTGCATCAAATTTTTCCCGATACATTGCTACATTGTTATAGGCATGATTCAGGGACCATTTGAGCCGCTCAAGTTGCAAGTTGGTCAATTCGTCCAGGCTAGCCTTTTCGATCGGTTCGAGTTTGTTGGGAGTGTTGGGGGCCATCAATATCTGTTCCGGGATTAAAGGTAAGTTGAAAGTTGTATAAAGGCCTGCTTTATACACAGATAAGGTGAAGGATGACAAGAATTATCTTTGCAGCACTTTTAAACGGTTCGCGCAATCGGTCTGTATTACATTGTATGAAAAACAATTTAGTTGGATAATACCGCATTGGTCTTAACGATATCAGTTTTCAATTATGGCAAAAGCAGGTACCGCGGCATTTGCTCCGCAAGGGAGTGAAGAGGGCACGAACGACAACATCGAAGTGGCATCCGAAGTCAAACCACTGATGGGTAATGAAGCAATTGCGCGCGGTGTATGGGAAGCCGGGGTACGCGTCGCTTCCGCATACCCGGGGACACCCAGTACCGAGATTCTCGAAAACGTGGGGCGTTTCCCCGAAGAGGATATTGAAGCGGAATGGGCCACCAATGAAAAAGTCGCCCTGGATATAGCCATCGGTGCATCGTTCGCCGGCGAAAGAGCATTCGTGGCGATGAAGCATGTCGGCTTGAACGTGGCTTCCGATTCCTTGATGTCGATGACCTACATCGGCGTTAACGGCGGCCTGGTACTGGTAGTTTGCGACGATCCCGGCATTCATAGCTCGCAAAATGAACAGGACACACGACTGGTAGCCAGGCTGGCGATGGTTCCGGTGCTGGAACCTAGTGACGCTCAGGAGGCACTGGACTTCGTCAAACAGGGTTACGAAATTAGTGAGCAATTCGATACCCCGGTTATAGTCCGTAGTACGACACGCCTGTCGCATACCCGCAGCCTGGTGCGACTCGGCGAACGCATGGCATGCGTTTCCAAAGGATTCGTAGACAATGTCACCAAGAATGTCATGGTTCCCTCGCATGCACGAATCCGCCATCCCCGGCTCATCGAGCGGGAGCGCGATCTGGCCGAATTTTTTAACGCCAGTGACTTGAATCGGTGGGAGCGCGGTGGCACGGAATACGGGATTATTACCTGCGGTATTAGTTACTCCTATGTAAAAGAAGTAGCCTCCGATGCCAGTGTGCTCAAACTTGGCGCCACCTATCCGTTGGCAGATAAGTTGATCAGAGAGTTCTGTGAGTCGGTAGATCGGGTTTTGGTGATCGAAGAGCTGGAGCCGGTGATCGAAGAGGCGGTGCTCAAACTCGGATTCGAAGTGGAAGGCAAGTCCCTGTTTCCAAGGGTAGGCGAGTTTTCACCCAGTGTTGTCCGCGAGGGGTTGGTCAGTGCGGGCTTATTGCCTGCTGCCAAAAGTGTATCCGGGTTATCGCCGGAACCGCTCGCGCGTCCCCCTGTATTGTGCTCAGGCTGTCCTCACACCAGCAGCTACATGGCATTGCGGGCTATCAATGCTCGCGTCGCCGGTGATATCGGCTGTTATACGCTGGCCGCCATCGAGCCGTTGAAAGCGATTGATACCTGCGTCGCCATGGGCTCCAGTATTGCTAATGCCGTGGGTATGTATAAGACAGGCACCGAAAATCGTCCCATCGTGGCAACCATTGGCGACTCCACTTTTATCCATGCCGGCATTCCACCGCTCATCGATGCGGTTTATAACAATGCCGATATCACTATCTTGCTACTCGATAACCACACGACCGCGATGACCGGTGGTCAGGATCACGCTGGCACCGGCATTACCCTGCGCGGCAAACAGACCGAGCGGGTCGATTTCGAAAAACTGATTTGCTCTATTGGGGTCAAGTGGGTGCGTAAAGTAGATTCGTATAACCTTGGCAATCTCTACAAGTGTTTGCAAGATGCCATCCGCCATAAGGGGGTATCGGTGATTATTTCAGATCGCCCCTGCGTGCTCGACCCGGTGAAAATCAGGGGCACAGCCTTTACCGTCAGGGCCGAATCCTGCGTTGGCTGCCAATCCTGCATGAACCTTGGTTGCCCGGCTCTTTCCTGGAGTGGTGAAATGTACGATGGCCATAACAAGGTTGAGATAAATCAGCTCGAATGCATGGGTTGCAGCCTGTGTGCCCAGATATGTCCTTCCGACGCCATCTACCTGCCAACAAAAGAATAACCCGATGACAGTAGCAGTAAAACCGATGAAAACATCGGACACGTCTCCCGTGAGCGTACCGCGTCCACATAACGTCCTGATTGTCGGGGTCGGCGGGCAGGGTGTCATTATGGTTTCAAAGGTTTTGGCCACGCTTTGCCAGGAACAGGGTTTTGAAGTCAAACAGAGCGAAGTGCATGGTATGGCCAAACGTGGTGGGGCAGTTTTCAGCCATGTCCGTTTCGGCGAAGTAGTACATTCACCCACTATCCCCGAAGGGGAAGCAGACGTGTTGCTCGCTCTGGAATGGGCCGAAGGGATGCGCTGGATGCCTTACCTGCGGCAGCAGAGCGGAACCTTCATCGCCGATACACAGCATATCATCCCTCCCTTCGCCTGCCGTAACCGAACCCGGGGAGCACGCACTGGTTATGTGGGGGAAACCGTTCAAACCGTGATGGAACATGTCGACAGTAGTTTCGCACTGGACGCCATGGGAATAGCCAAACAACTGGGGGTTGTCAAAGCCGCCAATACGGTACTTCTTGGTGCGCTCTCAACGGCACTGGATTTCCCCACCGAGGCGTGGAAGTCGGTAATCGGTAAATTCGTACCACCCAAAACCGTCGAAGTTAACCTGCTTGCATTCGATGCCGGTCGGGAATGGGCGCTTGGTTTTGATCGTGAAAGCGAATTACGTAATTTAATTGATACCCATTCACTCGATCAAGAGAGCGTCGTAGAAGTTGAAACAGATCGTTCTAGAGTGGAAATTACCGAGGAATGGTGCAAGGGATGCGATATCTGCGTCAAATTTTGCCCGGAACGTTGCCTGGTTATGAACGAAAAGTTAATTGTTGAGATGGCAGAACCAGACCTCTGTACCGGTTGTCGCATGTGTGAATGGTTGTGCCCTGATTTTGCGATTACCGTTCATACCCCACAGCACGTTTTGTAGATTACGTTTTATACGAGGTTTGTAATGTCGTCCGTTCAGAATATCCAGGGTAATCATGCCTGCGCGCTGGCAGCCGTAGCCGCAGGCTGTCGCTTTTACGCCGGTTATCCAATAACTCCCTCTTCTGAAATCGCCGAACGTATGTCGGTCGAGTTACCCGCAGTAAATGGTATATTCGTACAGATGGAAGATGAAATGGCGTCCATGGGCGCGATCATCGGTGCTTCCCTGGGCGGTGCCAAGACGATGACTGCCACCAGTGGCCCTGGATTTTCGCTAAAGCAGGAAAACCTTGGCTACGCAGCCGCGACAGAAGTGCCCTGCGTGATTATCAATGTGATGCGCGGTGGGCCCAGTACGGGAATGCCAACCCGCCCCGCCCAGGGTGATGTCATGCAGGCACGTTGGGGGACTCACGGCGATCATCCCATAATTGTGCTAACGCCCTGGTCGGTTCAGGAGGTCTATGAACAAACCTTACGTGCTTTTGATCTTTCCGAAGCCCTGCGAGTTCCAGTCGTGGTGCTTATTGACGAGGTCATCGGGCACCTGGTCGAGTCGGTGAATCTGGCCACAATCAATACCGGCAATCCCGTTAATCGGAAGTGGGCCGATAGCGGCCAGCAAGATTTTCAACCCTACGCCTATACCGAAGACCTGGTACCACCGATGCCCCGGCCAGGTGATGGTTATCGTACTCACACAACCGGGTTGACCCATGCGGAAAGTGGGTTTCCTACCCAGGACCCCGAAGCCGCCAATCGCGTCATATCACGCCTTTTACACAAGCTTGAGCATCACCAGGACCTGGTCGAGTCTGTGGATCAGTCTGATTGTAAAGAGGCAGAGGTAGTGATTGTCGCCTACGGAATTACCGCCAGGGCTGCGCAAAGCGCCAGGCAGACACTACGGGGAGAAGGCGTCAAAGTAGGCCTGTTTAGACCGATAACCCTCTGGCCATTTCCACAGGACACCTTTAGCGAGGCGATTAAAAATGCACGGTTGGTGCTGGTGCCCGAAATGAACGCTGGTCAATTGATTGTGGAAATAGAGCGTTATGCGAGCGGCTCTACCCGTGTTGTCGGTCTGAATCGCTACGATGGTGAGCCAATTTCACCACAACAAATATTCGATAAAGTGAAGGAGGTGCTGCAAGATGCCTGATCAGGCAAAGGCTCCATTTGAAATCAGGGATTATATCCGCCAACACCTGTTTCCTCACTTCATGTGTCCCGGTTGCGGGCACGGTATCGCGATGCGTGCGCTATTATGGGCGATCCATGATCTGGATATTGCTAAAGACGATCTGGCGATCGTATCTGGTATTGGTTGTTCGGGTCGGATTGGTGCCTATATCGACGCCAACACGTTCCACACAACCCACGGTAGACCATTGGCTTTTGCCACGGGGTTGAAACTCACCCGGCCCGATTTGCAGGTAATCGTCATCACCGGAGACGGTGATTGTCTCGCCATCGGTGGCAACCATCTCATCCATGCCTGTCGACGGAATCTGAATATTACCTGCCTGATGCTGAATAATGAAACCTATGGTATGACCGGCGGCCAGGTATCGCCAACCACGACGTGTGACCGTTTCACCACGACCACGCCCGATGGTAATTATGAGCCCGTATTCGACGCCTGCAAACTGGCGCAGGGTGCGGGCGCCGGATTCGTCGGTCGTGAGATAACGCTTCAAACACCATCGTTAAAGAATTTGATACAACAGGGAATCGCTCATCCGGGTTTTTCTTTCCTCGAGGTTATTTCGGATTGCACCGAGATTTATGGGCGTAAAAATGATCTCGGCGAGTCCGCTGAAATGGTGTTGAGCCAAAAGGCAGACTTTCGTTCGGACTCTTATGGAATGATAGCGGATGAAGTGTTTCAGCCGCGCAATGTTAAAACCGGCGTTTTATATAAAGACGATCGACCCGAGTATGCTCAGGCTTACCAGCAAAGGGTCGCGGGCAGGATGAAAAAATGAGTGAAACCCAGATTCGTTTTAGCGGTAGCGGTGGTCAGGGGCTACAATTGGCGGCTAGAATTCTTGCCTCGGGACTGGCGCATGAAGGCCAGAACATTTCCCTGTCACAAAGCTATGAACCCACCTCTCGGGGCGGGCTGAGCCGTTCCGACCTCGTGGTCGGTAGTAGTACAGGTTATCCACTGGTTACCGGGATCGACTACCTGGTTATCCTGGACCAGGTAGCAGTGGAAAATTCCCGAGGCCTGATCAAGGATGATTCCACTGTGATTATCGACTCTGAGCGCGTTGAGTCTCCTCCTGACGGTGCCCATACCACGCTCTCTCTGCCCCTGATCCAGACAGCGCGGGAATTAGGCAACGTACGTGCGGCGAATGTGGTTTCACTCGGCGTCATGGCCGGGTTGAGTGGTATCTGTAGCCAGGAGTCATTGCTTCGGGCAATTAGCGATACGGTGCCTGCTCGTTTTATCGACCTCAACCTGGAGGCGTTAGCGCGTGGTTATGCCCTGGTTTCAGCAGAAAAGAGCAAGGATACTCATCTGACCGCCGTTAGTTGAAATGACCTGGTGAAGCCAGGTAACCGGCGGGCGATACCCGTTACCGGTAAAGAAATTGTGGCAGAAACAGGGAAATGGCCGGTATCAGGGTAATCAATATTAAACGCACTATATCCGCGCACCAGAAGGGCGTTACGCCCTTAAATATGGTGCCCGTCTTGACGTCTGGCAATACGCTGGAGAGAACAAAAATATTTAGTCCCACCGGTGGGGTGATGAGGCTGATCTCTGTCACTACTACGACCACGATACCGAACCAGACCAGGTCGAATCCCATACTTTCTACCAGTGGAAAGAACGCTGGTACCGTCAGCAGCAGCATGGAAAGCGATTCGAGGACGCAGCCAAGCAGGATATAAATTAGCAGGATGAGGAATATGACCGCCAGCGGGACAAGGTTCATGCTGGTTACGAATTGCAATAAATCGTCGGGCAACCCTGCCCGGTTGACGAAGTTTGAAAATATCAGGGCGCCGATGACGACGGCAAACAGCGATGCCGTTGTTTTTGCCGTGTCGGATAGTATTTCGTAGAGCACCTTGAAATTCAGCGTATGGCGAAAAAGCGCAATCAGAAATGCACTTCCGGCACCGATGCCGGCCGCTTCGGTGGGGGTAAAAACCCCAGCATAAATGCCCCCCATGACTACGAGGAATAGCATCAATGTACTCCAGACGCCAGCCAGTGCCCTGATTTTATGCTCCAGTGATGTTTTCTCGCCACGAGGGCCAGAATCCGGGTCCCGTCGCACTGTGTAAGCCACTGCGGCCAGATAAAATGCAATCCCCAACAACCCTGGGAAAAAGCCGGCAGCGAACAACTCGCGGATACTCTGCTCGGTAATAATTCCATAGATTACGAGAATGACACTGGGTGGGATAAGTATGCCAAGGGTGCCGCCAGCAGCGATCGAGGCAGTAGCCAGCGAGTCTGAATAGCCATATTTTCGCATCGGTGGCATGGCGACCTTGGCCATGGTTGCGGCGGTCGCCAAACTTGATCCGCAGATGGCTGAAAAGCCGCCACAGGCAACCACCGTCGCCATAGAAAGCCCGCCGCGACGATGCCCCAGGAAGGCATGCGAGGCATGATAAAGTTCGTGCGACAGTCCAGCCCGGGTGACGAAATTACCCATTAAAATAAACAGGGGTATTATCGATAGACTATACTCCTGGGCGGTGTCGATAGTCCGGCTGGCTGCCATTGTCAGGGCTGGCTTGAAGGCCCAGTCACCCAATGCCGCGTAACCGATCAGGCCTACAAGACCCATAGCGAAAGCGATGGGCAGGCGCAAAAATACCAGCCCGAGCAGAAAGACAAATCCGATCAGCGCAATTTCCATTACCGATCCAGAAAACCGGGCAGACGAGCCAGAATAATAGCTATAGCGGCGCTCACGCTAACTTCGAAGTGGGCTTAAATATATAGGGGGGAATCACAGGAATAGGGTCTGCTCGGATGCAATATCAGGATTGCTCAGAATTTGGGGTGAAAAAACACCGGTAGCCTCGATGCAATAGATTAATCATTATGCCTATTGCCGTGACCCAACACATGATTGCTATAAACCACATGATATAACCAACCGGGACCTCCATGTATTCGCTGACCTGGCCATATCTAAGTGATCGCGAGGCCAGCACTTCGATACGCAGGCCAAGAAAAATAAGTGATACAACTATGATGATGTTAATTATACCGGCACGGATGTGCTGTACTCGCTTGCTGAACAGGTTATCCAGGAGATCAACGACAATATGCTCTTCACGCCAACTGATTATCGGCAGGTACGCAAACACAACAATAGCGACTGCAAATTCTGTCAGTTCGGTTGAACCCGTCAACGGGCTGTTGAACACGTAACGACCGATGACATCCACGGAAGTGAGTACCATTAAAAAAAATAGCGCCATCGCCGCAATTGATTTAAAAACATGGGCCAGCCAGATGGCTGGCCCATGGTCCATTACCCGGCCAGGGGCGATGGTAGATAACATGGCTTGCGGTTAACCGCCAGATTGAACAGCATTGGCAATTTCACGAAACTCCTTAAGTGCCGCCCTGGCATCTATGTTGCGATCCTTGACTCGCTCGATCCAGTCCTCATCCATCCCCTCTACCAATTTCGAAAAATCGGCCAGCATTGCATCGTTTGCCTGCACGATGGTATTACCTGATGCCCTGGCATCGTCCTCACCAATTTGGTCAGACTTACCCCAGGCAGCACCTGCCAGACGGGAAAACTTTTCTCCGGAAACACTCATAATTGCCGCGCGATCGGCATCGGACAATCCGGCCATGAAATCCTCATTGAGGAAAAACCCAAATGAGCCCAGGTACATGCCCTGTGGAAACTTGTAAGTATAAGGGGCAACCTCTTTGATGCGCAGGCTCTTTTTGACTTCCATTGGCATGAAGACTCCATCGGCGACACCCTGGGAAAGGATTTCATAGACCTTGGAACCGGGAGCCGGAACGCCTTCTATGCCCATGCGTTTACCAATTTCACCCTGAATACCGCCACCTACACGTATTTTTTTACCCTTCATATCGGCTAGAGAGTTGATCGGTTCACGCATATGTATTTGCCCTGGCCCGTGTGTAAACAATCCCGCAACGATAACGCCATCGTGTTCTCCAGCTTTGCTCAGGTATTTTTCATTGATTCGCCAATGGGCCACGGAGGCTGCTTCCGGGCCAACACCGTGTAAAGGAAGTTCAGGGAGCTGGGTTAGTTTAAATCGTCCTGGCAGGTAACCATGGTAGGTCCAGGCACCATCAACTGCGCCATCCTGCACCAGGTCGATGAGGCTCTTGGGGTGTCCGAGCCCATACTCGAGTTTGATTTTTACACGCCCTTCGGTGGCTTTCTCGACCCATTTACCCCAGGTGGGAAGCACCTCTGAATTCATGAGCTGGGTTGGAGGTAGCCAGGTGGCTATTCTAAGGGTTTTATCGGCCAATGCCTGAGTAGATAGTAGCATTCCCAATACTACGCCTATCGTTATAACACGAAAGTTTCTCATTCCAATTCTCCTGGGGTGTATTAGTTGATTATTATTGAGGCAAGGCCCAGCAGCGAGACCGCCTCTATGAGGGTCGGCTAAACAGGATTTGCCCAAAATCTAGTAAAGCAGAATAGACCCTATCTTATCTGTATAACAGCGTCAATCAATCGC
>CAZJEJ010000048.1:0-2857 GCA_964544945.1 uncultured Gammaproteobacteria bacterium
CTTGTCTGCAATAATATTAATCCGACGCAACAGGCCATCCGAGTACCGTTCTATTTTTTTGGCGATATCCGGTTTGATCAATTCAGGACCACTGTATCCGACTTCGCGCATTCTGAAATTGAGATATTCATGAATCTCATCCTTTGTCAGTGGCGATAAATTGAAACTGTGCGTGATTCTTTCGCGTAACTGGCGAATCGATTGTTTTGCCAGATTTTCATCGAGCTCTGGTTGCCCAAATAAAATGATTTGCAATAATTTATTTTGATCGGTTTCGAGGTTGGATAAAAGCCGTATTTCTTCCAGGGTATCGATCGGCATCCCCTGGGCTTCTTCGATAAAAAGCACTACCTGCCTGTTTTCCGTATGTCGTTGTAACAGGTAGTCTTGCAATAAATGCATAACCTGGTGCTTCGATGCATCTTTTGCGGCATGCAGATTTAGCTCGCTCGCGATAACAAACAGAATATCCTCTGGCGTAACACTGGGGTTACCGACGTATATGGTTTCAACCGTTGCAGGGAGTTTGAGCTGTAGCATCCGGCACAACATGGTTTTGCCACTTCCGACTTCACCAACGACCTTGATAATGCCCTCTCCACGGCGGATAGCGTACACCAGGGCACCGAGGATATCACCACGCTTGCCACCGCCGAAAAACAGACTGGTATCGGGCGTGATTTTGAACGGTGGCCGCCTGAGGCCAAAATATTCTTCGTACATCGCTACCTCTTATCCTCGAAGCGATCCATACGCCCGTACAATGTGGTGCGGTTCACACCCAGCATTTCCGCCGCCTTGCTTACGTTGCCATGATGCTCTTGCATTGCCAGTTCGACCATTTCCTTTTCTACCGATTTCAGCGCTTGATCGAGCTGAAATCCCTCTGAAAATAAAGTGCGTTTGAGCCAGTCTTCGCTGCTGACTCTGTCTCCAGATTGCTGCAATCCGGACATTTCTAACTTGAGCACTTCCGGTTTTATTGTCTGGCCGGGGTACTTGGCCGACAAGCGAATAATAATATTCCTCAATTCTCGCACATTTCCTGGAAAAGTGTAATCATTCCAGAGGCTTAGCGATTCATCATCGAGCTGAAAGGTGGGCATCTGTTCGCTCGCCTGTCGTTTGAAATAATCCAGCAACTCCTGTTTATCGCCGTTTCTCTCATTCAATGAGGGTACGCGTATAGTCAAGACGCTCAACCGGTGGAAGAGGTCTTCACGAAATCGACCATTTTTTATTGCTGCTGATAATTTTTTATTGGTTGCCGCCAGCACCCGCACCGAGGCGTGACGCGGTTGGGTTTCACCGAGGCGGTAATATTCGCCATTTTCCAGCACGCGCAGCAACTTGGCCTGCAAATCCTGCGGCAGGTCGGCCACTTCATCAAGTAATAAAGTACCACTACCGGCTACTTCAAAAAAACCTTTCTGGGTATCCGAAGCCCCGGTAAAAGACCCCCTGAGATGCCCAAACAACTGCGATTCGAGCAATTCGCCATTAAACGCGGCACAATTCAGAGTTAAAAATGGTTCGCGCTTGCGTGTGCTGCATCGATGTAGATTGCGCGCGGCCACTTCCTTGCCACTACCCGATTCACCCTCAATCAACACCGGGTAGGGCGAATCTGCAAGTTGACGGATTTGCATTCGTAACAGGTCTATCGCCTGGCTCGAACCAATAATTCCTTCGATATCGCTATCCCCGGCTTCGCCGCCACCCGCTTCCAGCTGCTGTTTGAGACGCATCCTGATTTCCGCGATATCGCATGGTTTTGCGATAAAATCTACCGCTCCGTCTTCCTTGGCCTGTAATACGTGTTTCTTATTGTCTTGCCCGGAAAGAACCAGCACCCGCGTCGAAGGATGCATCTGGGATATTTTTCGAATTACTGCCAAACCTTCATCCGGCGTATGCGTATCGGGTGGTAATCCCAGGTCGACCAGCGCTAACGATGGCGATGTCGTCATCTTGCTCAGGGTGTCGAAGCTGGTGGGACGATCTATCGCGCGCTCGACCTGGTACTCTTCGCTCAGCACGTACTCCAGGCTGTCGGCGATAATAGCGTCATCGTCGACCAGCAACAGCGTCGGCTTTTTTGTATTTGTCATTGATATACCAGCCCTGGTTGTATCTTATATATATAGTATAGTGTCTAAAACTCAACAACTCAAACAATCTTTAATAATCGATCAAAACTATTTGATATATAAAGGAAAACCGATTTTTACCAAACCGCGTACGCCCGGAATAACAGGGCATATTCACGTTTTCCCCCACGAAATCAATTGTTTACTGATAATAATAAGGGCGAGCAATACTATTAACCCAGTATTAGAAAAATGGGGCCTGGCCCGCATTTATGGTGGCTGGATCGATACACTGGCCTGCAAACTTCGATAAACATAGTCGAGCGTCCCATAGGCGCCAGTAGTCGCGGTAGACGTCAAACGGTAGGTAATCACTGTTGTTGTACCCTCGGTATGTGCCGACGAACTACAGCTAAGACTCACGTTAAAAGCACTCAGAGCAACCCCTGTTGGGGTAAAACTGGTATTCGAGCAATTGCCACCGACTATCGAATCGTATATACCCCATTCGACTCCGGCCCGCGCGGCCTGCATCGCCCGAGCGCCCTGCAAGCTATACACCAGTGTAGTTTGCTGTACATTCCGGGCGTTGATCATGTAAACACTCAACACCGCCACGGCGGTAAGCAAAAACAAAGCCGTGATCAGAGTAAACCCGGATGCTTTTTTTTCCTTAACCACACTCACCTCGAAAAATGGTGAATTTTTCGTAAGGGCAAGGAAGTACCGCGCGGAAAACCGGAGTGTACGAATAGTACATGAGGATT
>CAZJEJ010000048.1:2957-7062 GCA_964544945.1 uncultured Gammaproteobacteria bacterium
AGCACGGTACTGACGCCGCCATTGCGGAAAAGGCACATTTTTAATCATGGTACATTGTCTACGTGGACTTGATGTAATAACGAAACGCTTTCACCACTAGCAACATCGTTGAGGGTTATTTCTATCGTTACTATCCCTCCCCGCTGTGCGGTGCCTGCCTGGTAATTAATCGAACAGGCCGCAACTTGCGTCACCACCACCCCACTCGCGGCCCCGCCAGGCGCCGCCGTTGGCTGCCCGATCTGGTAAGCATAGTTACTATAACGTGTCATGCTTCTGCTGCCCGGATTACAGATATAACTGATCGGACCATCGACTATAAACGCACGCTGGCCCGGAGATTGCTGAGAGAACTGGAACGCCGGGGCCATTGCCAAATGATGCTCGGCGCCATTGGAAGTCAAAGTTAGCGTGGTACCCGCAGGCGTTACGATGCCAGGATTAAAATTATTCACCGCATCGGAATAAAAATTGGCTGGTGCCGTGTTATAAATGACCAGCCGCTGACCAGCCGCGAGCACGGTCGGCGTAGCAAAATTCAATTGCCCGAGAAAGTTGAATTCTGTATCGGGCGCGGAAAAATCAAGAATATCGGTATCGGCGGTGAAGCCGCCCCCGGTTTGATCCCGATACCTGGCACCGTCGATACTATTAACCAACTCCAGCGCCCATCCCGCCCCAACCGTGCTGATGCGAATGCTATTGGGCAGTGCTCGGCGTACATCTCGTGCAATTTGGCGCAATGCCATTTCGGCCTGGTCGACGAGTTGCTGACGCCTGAGCTGATCGCTGTAGGCTTCGATTGGCGTGGTAATCAACAACCCTGCACCACCTGCGAGTATCCCCAGCAATACGACCACGACGATCAGCTCGATTAGCGAAAAAGCGGCTTGTCCGGGGCGTGTCTGCATCAGTAATTGGTCCGATAGCCGCTGAGCACAATGGGGTCTATGGCCGGGTGGTCGACGCTGATATCGACGCGTAGCGAATTGCTCGCAGCGATTCCATTGAGGACATCGCCCGTCACACTAACCGTAATACTGTAAGCGCTCAGAGCACCGATGGCATTGCCATTTTGATCTCTCACCACCGTATCGGGCAGGGCGTTATAATCCCGCACATCGTCATACGTCGATCTGGTCTCCCCACCTATACCATCCGGGTCATTAAAATCCTTGAGCAGAATTTCTTCCATATAAGCTTCGGCAATCGAGACCGCCTGTTGCTGGA
Source organism: uncultured Gammaproteobacteria bacterium (assembly GCA_964544945.1). Classification (GTDB taxonomy): domain Bacteria; phylum Pseudomonadota; class Gammaproteobacteria. Next base: position 4,188 of record CAZJEJ010000048.1, read on the forward strand.
TCATCGGGTCGGCACTACCGCGGATGGTACCGGTGAATACACTGAGTAACGCACCAGCCGCTATAGCCAGGACTACAATCGTGGTAATCACTTCGATTAAGGTGAAACCGAAATGCCGTCTGCCTACTGAATTATGGGACATCGACCAATCCAGTTTGCGCGTAAACATTAAAGCTGAGGATCGTAGTCCCATCCGACAGGGTCAGAGTATCGTCTCCGGTATCGAGCGTACCGCGCGCATTAAATACGATGGTCGCCGCAGACAGGGTAAATCCGCCGGGTATATTGAAATTCTGGTAATCGTTGCCTCGATTGGCGGGATTCTTCACCGCCAGGGTGAAGTCATTCGCGGTACAGGTTGAACTCTGGTGTAATCGATAGCCGGTAGCAACGGTACTCACGCGCACATCGCAACCAGAACTGATCGCCAGTTTCTGGGCAAACTGCACCGCGGTTACCGTATCGTTGAAAAAACCCCGGGCGGCAAACTGATCCGGTCCGAAGAAACGCCCCAGGGCGAACACCGACATTATCCCGAGCAATACGATAACTGTCAGCAATTCGATCAGCGTGAATCCATCGATAGGCACATTCTTCGCTAATTTCATGAGAAACAGGTCACATATTTCATGAGAAGTAGATCACAAATAATCTAAAAAATCATTTACTTATAGAGCTATTCGAGTATATTACATTAACTTACAAATGATTACACATAAAATGAAGTTTACTAATCTTACTCTTGTAGGAGTTTCAAACATGCAAAAATCTCAAAAGGGTTTCACCCTGATCGAACTGGTGGTAGTAATCGTGCTGCTGGGTATTCTGGGTGTCACTGCACTGGCCAGGTACCAGGATTTGTCGTTACAGGCAGCAAACGCGGCAATTTCCGGCGTCGCATCGGAATTATCATCCGCAGCAGCGATCAATTACGCCGTATCGGTAGTTGGCGGAGGTTCGCCGACTGCACTGTCGGCAGCCGGTGCCGATTGTACCCTTACCGATATTGAGTCACTCTTTGCGTCTGGCACAACACCAACCGGGTATACATTCGTTAATGCGGGCGGTGTTCCCGGGACTGTTGCCGGGGATGTATTTACCTGTACAGTTGACAACTCAACCGTGGCAGGCACCACACCGGCTATAGCTACTGTTATTTATACCGCACCCTAACCAACAACGGCACTTTCCAAAGCCTGTAGGGTCGAATTCATTCGACCTTGCAAAGTCATTTGTGGCCCTATTGGTCGAATGAATTCGACCCTACACGATCATTGGTCGAATGAATTCGGCCCTACAAAATCAGGGGAGAAGCCTGAAATTTAACATTTGGTACACATCAATATTTGGTTCAAACCGACCAGATTTATTCACGTCACGATATTCCAAAACCTGGGAAAAATAATAAACCCTCTCGTCGTAATAGGCTTTATAGATCACTTTTTCACTCGACTTGTCGTAATACCACCCCGGCTCCAGATCATCCGGGTTCCCGGCTCGAATTTCACCCTGATAGTTACCTGGCGTTAAACTGTACTCAGCCAGATGCTCAAACGGATTCCCACCATCGAGCTCATTCAACCGATCCAGTTCGCCCTTCACGGCGTAGGTTGCAAACACGACCGCGAGCGAGCTGTTGATGATGTTTTTGGTTTGCTGGATCGAAGCCTTCTCAGTCGCTATAGAGATTCGGTCGGTGTAGTTAAAAAACAGCACGATGAGAGCACTCATGATAATGAAAATCATGATCAATCGGAATGTATAAGCCCCGGGGTAAGAGCTGATATATCTCATCGATTCGCGAGTTGCGCCAGATCCCACATCGGCACGAAGATACCCAGTGCGAGTATCAGCACCATGATACCAATAGCGACGTAAATAAGCGGTTCGATTTTGTCGGCCAGGGTTTTTACATCGTAGTCGACTTCTTCTTCGTAAAAATCGGCGATGAAAGTCATCATTTCTTCCAGGTTACCCGCTTCTTCGCCGACCGCGAACATTTGCATCACTACCGGGGTAAACATTTCGGTTTGATACGCGGTGCGAGTCAGCGAATCGCCACGTTCGATGCCTTCGCGCATGCCATTCACGCGAGTGGAGATAAATTCATTGCCGATTGAGCGTGAAATCACCCCCATGGCCTGAACGATCGGGACACCGGCACTGTAAGCCATCGAAAACGAGCGTGCGAAGCGCGCCATGAAAGCACGGTGCAAAATATCGCCCACCAACGGTACCTTCAGAATAAACCGGTGCCATTTTAATTTACCCTCGGGCGTATCGATATAGCGTTTGAAGGCAACTACGCCGCCAACCAGCAATACCAGCATATAAGCCCAGTAACTCACAAAGAAATTCGAAGTGTTTAGCAAGAATACCGTTTGCCACGGTAATTCCAGATTATTGGCCTCGAAAAACGCGGCAAATTTTGGAATGACGAACAGGTTAACGATTACCATGGCAATGCCGACAGCAATGACTACCGTGGTCGGATAGCGCAGCGCGGTTTTGATATTATTGGTGATTCGGCGATTTCGATCGATATACTCGGACATCATCGCGAAACACTCTTCGAGCTTGCCGGTATTTTCACCCACCTGGATCATACTGATATAAAGATTGGAAAATACCTTGGGGTGCCGCGCACAGGATATCGACAGGCTGCGACCCGATTCGAGTTGTTGCTTAATATCACTCAGCGCTTTGACCAATAATGGATTGTGAACCGACTCCAGGATGCCTGAAATCGCGCGCGTGATCGGTATACCGGCCTTGATCAACGCGCCCATCTGGCGCGTAAACATCAATAGTTCTTCGATGCTGATCTTATACAGGTCGAACTTTTCGTTCAGCGCATCGAAGATATCGACCGGGG
>CAZJEJ010000048.1:7162-12881 GCA_964544945.1 uncultured Gammaproteobacteria bacterium
TTGCCGCAGTGATTGCAACCCCGGCCTGTTTTATAGCGATGTTGGCGCACATCTATATCCAAAATATCCTGCAGCCAGCCGGCTTCGAAACTATCCGGCTCATAGTCTTCCGCACAGCTACGGCATATTTTTCGTACCAGGCGTTGCGCGATGATAGTGCGTAGCGTGGTGGCCAACAGGTAGCCTTCAACACCCATATCCATCAGCCGTGTCGCGGTAGAAACCGTGTCGTTGGTATGCAGGGTGGACAATACCAGGTGACCGGTCATCGCCGCGGCAATACCAATTTCGACGGTTTCGGCGTCGCGCATCTCGCCGATCATAATGATATCGGGGTCCTGGCGTAATGCGGTTCTTAATACATGAGCGAAGTTCAGGCCTATTTTTGGATTCACCTGGACCTGGTTAATTCGTTCCAGGCGGTATTCTACCGGGTCTTCGACGGTGATTATTTTGGATTCGGCCCGGTTGAGTTCCTTCAAAGCCGCGTATAACGACGTGGTTTTACCGCTACCGGTAGGCCCGGTCACCAGGATCATGCCATTGGGCAGATAAAAATTCTTGCGGAACCGTCGCAACAGGCGCGACGGCATACCGAGCTTACCGATATCGAGCGCACCCGTGGTTTGATCGAGCAGGCGCATCACCACCGATTCACCGTACTGCACCGGCATGGTCGAGAGTCGTACATCGATGTCACGCTGGTTAACAATCATGTTGAATCGACCATCCTGGGGTAACCTTTTTTCCGAGATATTTAAGCTCGCCATCAACTTGAGACGTACAACCACCGCGGGCGCAATCTGGGTCTCTTTCATCACCTGTTCGTATAACACGCCATCAATGCGCTGGCGTACGCGGATCACGTGCTGATCTGGTTCTATATGTATATCCGATGCACCGACCTGCACCGCGTCTTCGAAGATCGACTGTAGCAATTTTGCCACCGGGGCATCGGTCATCCCGGTCTGCAAAAGATCGTCGAGATTGATACCGCTATCCGACAGATCCTGGCCGAGTTCCCCCGCAAGAGCGCTGATCTCTTCGGTGCGGCGATAGGCTATGTCAAAAATTTCGAATAACTGGGACTCGCGCACGATCGCCTGGCTCACTGGCTTGCTTAACTTACTCTGTATTTCGTCGAGGGCGTAAATATCGGTGGGGTCGACCATTCCGACCAGGTAATCGCTACCACGGTCATCGAGCACCATCGCTCGATAACGACGTGCTACGGTTTCTGGTAATAGTTTTACGACTTCGTCGCTATAATGGTAGTTCTTGAGATCGATCAGCGGGATGCCGAGTTGCCCGGCCAATAGATTGAGCAGGCTGTCTTCATCGATAATTCCGAGTTCAATCAGCGTGCCGCCCAGTTTCCGCCCCAGTTTTTTCTGCTCGGTCAATGCGAACTGTAATTGATCCTCGGTGATCAGGTTTTTCTCGATCAGCAGGTCACCCAGGCGAATTTTCCTGGTGAATGCCATCAGTTAACCACCGGTGCGAGTTGTTTTATTCTCTCGCGCACGAAAGCCTGTAGCCGGGAATTTAGATTGCCGATCTTTGCCGCGGTATCGTAGGAGCGAAGAGCGGCTTCTTGCTGTGCAGTTTGTTCCTGCGAAATTCCCAGTCCGATCCAGTTCTTTGCCTGGCGAGCGTCTTTGTTTAACGAGCGTTGATAATAATCGAGTGCCTGTTGGTGTTGGTCGAGCCGCTGGTAACTCGCTGCGAGCAACGCCAACTGGGTTGCATTGGCATTTTGATCCGCACCAAGTAACTCGATTACTTCGGAATAGGTCGCGAGCTGAAACAGCAACCTGGCGTATTCGGTCTTGAACAAAGCCTGCTGTGGATAGCGATCGATCGATTCGCGTACCAGTGTAGAAAAACGCTCAGACTGTTGTCGCTGCTGATAAATGCTCAATAACCGGGTTCGAGCGGCCAGATCCTGGGGCCCTTCGATCAGTTCCAGCAATACCGTTTCCGCTTCATTCCAACGCCTGTTTTTTATAAATCTCAGGGCTGTTTGCAAGCGTACGCTCGGAGCTGACTTTTTCTGCGATGACTTGATATCGAGCTTTACCACTTTCGTGCCGACGGCCACTTCCACGACTTCTTCGACTGGTACTTCAAAATTCGGCTCAGGGGCGGCAGCAATTTTTGTTTTTCCACTATCCCCGTCTGAAACTTCTACTGTCGCGTGGATCGGTACTTCAGCCTGTCTGACCACTTCACCCGGTCTGGTGGCTTTTTTCAACTTGATCGACCAGACCTGTTTTCCATCTTTGAAATTCTGTTGTGTCTCTACCAGTACGCCGGTAACAGTGCCAAAACTGACATCCACGCCATCGTCACGCGCAAATATCGATAATTGCTCGATCCAGCGGTTTTGACTGATTACGGGCGCGGCAATTTCACTCTGAATATTCTTGAGGTGATAAACGAAGCTGTTTTCCGTACGCTCCTTAAGGTAGGAAACAACTTTTCCGCGCAGGGAAAATTCGAGACTCATGTCATCGACAGACTCCCGGATTTGTAAATCGATAATCTGATTGGCCGGCACCACGGGCTCGACAAGTGGTTGAATCTGCAGCCCAATCGGGGCTGGGGTTATCGAAACCGCCCCTGCCTGGTTATCTTCTATGACCCTGTTTTGTTGAAACAGATAGAAACCGAAGGCCAGGCCCGCGAGCGATAATATTGATAACAGGGTGATGGTGTAAGAAGCAAATTTCTTTGGTTTCCGCTCGATCAGGGCTTCGACCGAGGCAATTTCGATCGGGGTAAAATGACTTGATCGATTTTCCAGGTCTTTCAGAACACTGTTGATGACGCTCATTAGAAACGGCTCGATGAAAAGAGGCTCATTGATACTGGCTCACGAGAACCACCCCTAGCAGCAACAGGCCAAGCAGGCCCCACTGGAACCGATGGCTATTACCGTAACCAGTCGGGTGGGCGGGAACACTACCTTTACTGTCCTGAACGGCCGATCGAATCTGCTTTTTACGAATATAGAAATCACCACTGGCATAAGACTGCATCATCGCCTTGTTGCACAGCACGTTGATGACGCGGGGAATACCTCGGCTCATTTTAAACAAATAATTCTGTGCGGCGCGATCGAACAGATCGGGGCCGGTATAACCGGCAGAGTGCATACGGTGGCGTACATAGGCGCCGGTCGCCGACTGGTCCAGGGGTTTAAGATGATAGGCGTGCATAATCCGTTGCTGCAACTGTCGGATGCTGCTTTGCTCGAGTATCGAATCCAGCTCTGGTTGGCCTATGAGGACGATCTGCACCAGTTTTTTCTTTTCGGTTTCCAGGTTGCTTAATAGCCGGATTGCCTCGAGACTCTGTTGCGGAAGCGACTGTGCTTCGTCCAGGATAATAACGGTATTTTTAGATTGGCGTGCCGAGTCGATCAGGTATTCATTGATGCAGGCGATATGGTTATCTTTTTCCAGCCTGTGCGAAATACCCATTTCTACCATCACGGCTTCGAGCAGGGTCTTACAGTTCATATAAGGATTGGGGATATAAACCGTGCTGTATCGATCATCCAGGGCATCGAGCAACTTGCGGCAAAGTAGCGTTTTACCGGTACCGACTTCGCCGGTCACCTTCAGGAAGCCGTCACCAGCCCTGATAGCGACCAGCAATACATTGAGCGCTTCCTGATGGGTAAAACTCTGATAAAAGAAATCGGTGTCGGGCGTCAGGCTAAAAGGGTTTTCTGTCAGGCCATAGTATTGTTCGTACATTTAGTCACCTTTCGGGTTGGATCCTAACTGCTCTATTCTTCCTGCACTATCCTTGATATAGCTGGACCATGTTTTGTTTGTCCCTACGACAATTGGTCGCAGCAAAATGACCAGTTCACTACGCGAGTTACTCTCTCTCTTTTTCTTGAAAAAATTGCCGAAAAGTGGGATCTTGCTGATGCCTGGTACCCCCGCATCATCATTGCTGCTAATGTTTTGCATCAAGCCTCCAATCACGACAACCTGGCCGCTGCGCGCTCTAACCACCGAGTCAGACTCACGCACGGTACTAAAGGCCAACGGCAACTGCTGGGTTTGCCCCCCGACAGTGATATTCTTGATTTGATCGGTTACTTCGCTGACACTCGGGTGGATGTGCAAAATCACATCGCCATCCGCGCTGATTTGCGGCGTCACATCGAGTGCGATACCCGAAAAGAACGGTGTCAGGGTAATATCCGGAGTAGTAGTAGTACCTAAAGTGCCCGTGGAAGTGGTGGAAGAAACGTCGGTGACAAAAAATTCATCCGAGCCCACCTTGATCACGGCTTTTTGATTGTTGACCGTAGACACGCGCGGACTGGACAATACCTGTACTTCACCCTGGGTGCTCAATAAACGTATCAGGGCTGCAAAGTCGGTTGACGAGCCACCCACCTTAATCAGGTTGGTAAAGGTGTTGTTATCGGCCGGCAACTCGGCCAACACATCCAGATTGCTAACCGAGTTAAGAATCGTGGCACTACCCTCGACGATACCGCTGGTGCCGGCCAATGCGTCACCACTGGAAGATAGTGCTGCCCAGTCTATGCCGGATTGAAAGCTGTCACTCAACTTTACTTCGATAATCTTGGCTTCAAGAATAACCTGTCGTTGCAGACTATCCTGCGCATTGTTCAGGTAGACTTCGACATCACGTAATTCGCCCGGCATGGCACGTACTATCACCAGGCCGGTATGACGGTCCACGACTACCGAACGTCCCTCGCCCTGGCCAATGATCACAACGATCGTCTGGCGCAAATCGGCCCAGAAATCCGACTGAATCGTTGTTTTGATACTGCTCGACTGGGTCGCATTTCCTGAATTCGACGACGTACTATCGTCGCTGCCATCGTTATTATCACTACTGGCGATCTGTCCGGAGCTGACCGTCATCGTCGATTCACCGGAGCGACTGACATTCAGGTAATCGACTGGGAATATGCGCGACTGGATTCGCGCCGGCAATACGATGTAACCCGTACTCGTTGCCTTATATTCGTAACCGTAAACTTCGCGCGTCAGGTCCAGGACCTCGGCGATGGTGACATTTTTAAGGTCCAGCGATAACTCACCCTGTACGCCAGGATGGACTACCATGTTGATATCGGTATCCTGCACCAGGCTCATGAAGAATAATTTAGCCGGAGCGTTAGAAACCGAGATGTTGAAAGCGGACTCCTGCTTAATATCCTCACTCAATCCGGGAATGGTGATCCCGCTTCCGGGCAACAAATCGTCGAGAATATCGCTCGATGGAACTGCTACCTCGGGTATTTCAACCTGGCTAGCTTCGGCCATTGCCTCGCTGATACTCTTTTGAATCTCGCTGGCACTTTCGATGCTATTTTTTGACGCGCAGGCGCTCAGTAAAAGCAGGGGGAATATCAGCAAGAAACGAGACTTGATCATAATTTTCTCTTGATTATTATCTTTTTAATCGCGCTCGACTCACCATTCAGGAGAAGGTCGATGAATTTACCTTTTTTTAACAATCGAACACTGTCTTTATTGATCTGAATCAGTTTTGCGTGTCTGATCGCGTCTCCCACGCTAAGCGCCTGATCATCGATAATTGCGATCTTGCGTTCAGAAGAAAATAAAATCGATGTTAATCGCATCGGCTTCGTCACGGTTTTTTTCGCCACAGCGGCTTTCTTAACACCCGTATTAGCTTTCTTCCACCTGTCCTG
>CAZJEJ010000048.1:12981-15853 GCA_964544945.1 uncultured Gammaproteobacteria bacterium
GCCTAAACACCGACCCACTCCTTTCTTGTGCTCAACGTCGAAATCACCACCTTGACCGTAATCTGCGGATATTCCTGGCTGACAATTTTAATTTCATCCCAGATTAACTTCCAGTCGAGGTCTTCAAGCGTTTGAATATATTTCAGGACGTCGGTGAACTTACCGGAAAATTTCACTTCGAGCACGTGCCGATAAATTCCCGCATCTTCCTGCTGCTCTTCCGACAATTTAATTGCAGGTTTGACTTCGCGCCTTTTCAAGTTCAATAATTTCAAATTCGATTTTCGGTAAACCAGCTCGGTCATCAATTGCAGCATTTGCTCTGGATCGATCAACTCGATAGTCTTTAAACGTAGGCGTTCTTGCACGGCTTCCAGCTCACGTCTGAGCTGCGCCAGCTTAAGTTCTTTTTCCTGATTAACTCCGGCAGCCATTCGAGCTCGGATATTGCTGATCGCGGCACGGGTCGTATCGACTTCGCTACTGAGTCGGCTATTTTCCATGGCGAGGTTTCTGGTCTGGTCCAAAATAGGGCTGGCGTATAGCTGCCACCAGACAAAACCGACCGTAGCCAGAACTGTGACACCGATCAGCGCTCGCTCACGCAGGGTAAGCGCGTCGTATTTCTCCGCCCCTGGTTTGAATGGGTTATTCATCGATCTTTTCGTCGGTAGCAATTTCGAAATCTACTTTCCAGTCACTTGCCTCTTTTCGCTCTAGCTGAAATAGTTGGAAGCGGTTGCCCTGAAAAATCGGTTGTTCGCTAAAACGGTTAAAGTATTCGGGTATCAAGTCTGCATTTAAGGCGCTACCGCTTAAACTGACATAGTTTTCGCCGAGCGTAATTTCATCCAGCCACACATTGTTGACATGCAAACTGGAAAGAGCGACCAGATAGGAAGAGAACCCCTGGCCTGATCCGAACCGATTCGCATCGACAAAACTTAATACTTTCTTGCGCGCACCGATCTCTCTCGATATACCAGCAATTTCCTGGTCAGCACGGTTATCTGCCAATAATCGGGTCAACTCGGCATTCGCGGCATTGAGCTCTTCGGTGATCTTTTCCTGACTGGCCTTGATGGCCAGGTTTTGCTGGCTTGCGCGATCCAGATCCATTTGAATCATTGCGGACCATAGCCCTATGCTTACCAACAAAAGAAATAACAGGCTGCCAAACTGTCTAGCGGAAAACAGCAGTTTTTTGTCCTGGAATCGCTCCTGGTATAGATTAATCTGTTGATTAATCACTGGAGCACATCCCTTAAAGAAGCACAGTAGGCGTGAAAGCAGTGCGGCTCAAAAACATCCGCTTTAGCTGACTCTCCGGATTCGCCGGGGGTTATAAAATCGATATCAAAACTGGTAAAGTTTTGCAGGTACATTGCCATTTTTTCGGTCGCCGGCAGTCGCGGAAAAATCGACATGCTGGATACCGAGCCGATTCCAAAATAGCTTTCGAAGTAATCCATCGACCGCTGAATTTCGAGTAAAAGTGAATCGTACTCGCTTTCATCCTCGCTACTGGCCTGTTTTATCTGGTTGATGCCAATTTTAAAATCACGCGAGACATACAGGTCTGTATCGTGGAAGATGCTTAACACCCCGCTTTGGTCGTCCAACGAAAGAATCGCCTGCGTACGCCCATTACCCTGAAGGATGCAGGGAAGGTTCTTGCTTACCAAATCGTGAATATCGATTGCCGACAAAGTCAATCCGGTTGACTTGATACAGTCTACGTAAGACCTCACTACAGAGTTGTGTGCGCAGACTACGCTGATTTGCTGGGTATTGTTTTTATTTGAAACCGGCAGGGGATAACTGTCGACTACAGCCGAAGCCACATCGTAGCCAATTAAATCTTTGATACGCCAGGTGAGCGCCGAGGTTAATTCGGATTCGTCCACGATGGGTTTTTCGATCTGGTAAACATCGTAATCGTCTTTGGCAATCAGGCAGACACAGTCTGATTTGGGTAAATGGTGTGTACGTACCCAGCCTTGCAGCGCCTGTACCTGGGCCGCTTGTCCGACAGCAGGCAAGTAGCCGCTAAGTAAAATTTTCCCGGGCGATTCCTTGCCCGTGTGCACCTGAGTCACGGCGATGCCTGCAGGCAGAAAATCTACCCCTATCTGCGTATCTTTTCTTACCGATGAAAACAGGCCCACATTAAACTCCTTTTGCAGTTGGTAACAGTATTGCTATTATTCGCCAATGACTGCCTCTTATTTATTCTAGAGTTTCCTTAAGAAAACCGTCATAACTTATTGTCACTATTACAAATTTTAACCTAAAGTCGGTATATTTCAAGTGCCTGGCGAGAATTTAGTCAAATATGTTCCATATTGTTCTGTATGAACCAGAGATACCTCCCAATACCGGCAATATCATTCGACTCGCGGCAAATACCGGGTGCCAGTTACACATTATCGAACCGATGGGTTTCAAACTGGAAGATAAGTTGCTTAGAAGAGCCGGTCTCGACTACCGGGAATGGGCGGATATAAATTGCTATCAGACATTTGAAAGTTTCAAATTATCATGTGATTTCAACCACTTACATGCGTTTACTACCAAGGCAAAGCACCTCTACTCCGAGGCGCGGTTCGAGCCAGCGGATGCTTTGCTTTTTGGTCCGGAAAGCCGCGGCCTACCATCGGAAATACTCGACTCGCTAGACGCTGGCAATAAACTGAGAATCCCGATGATGGCGAATTCAAGAAGCCTGAACTTGTCGAATACTGTTTCTATTGCGGTATACGAGGCCTGGCGACAGCAACAATTTTTTTGTAGATAATGCCCGTAGGGCCGAATTTATTTGGCCTTTACCGCATTGGTCGAATGAATTCGACCCTACGCTTCGATGAAGAAC
>CAZJEJ010000049.1:0-15756 GCA_964544945.1 uncultured Gammaproteobacteria bacterium
CACTGTCCCGGACTCTGGGCATCGAATCCAGCATAGACTGGCGTGGCGCTCAACCACAGGATCAGGTGCTGCTGGCGTACAGGGAAGCGCACGTCTTTGTGCTGAACTCGCGGATAGCCGACGATGGTGACAGGGACGGCCTGCCAAATGTTTTGATGGAAGCGCAAAGCCAGCAATTAGCATGTATCGCCACCAATGTTTCCGCCATTCCGGAATTGATCATCGACGGTGACACCGGCATTCTGGTGTCGCCCGACAATCCTGAAACACTTTGCCGGGCGATTACCAAATTGATCGAAGACCCAATCCTTCGTCAGTCACTGGGCAAAGCGGGAGAACGACGAGTGCGGAGTTTCTTCGAACTCGATGACGGCATCAAGGATCTGAGTAACCGATTTGATATGTCGGGGGAGTGACTGATGCTCGTTGCCTTTTACGCCCCGATGAAATCCCCTGAACATTCGAACCCGTCCGGTGACCGTCGCATAGCTCAGCTTTTAATGCGTGCGCTTGAACAGGGTGGTCACCAGGTCCATCTCGCCAGCCAGCACCGCTCTTATGACGGTGTTGGCAACGCCGCGATACAGGCGGCAATCAATCAGGAAGGCGACAGACAGGCATTGAGCCTGCTAGATGGCTACAGTAATGACAGGGTTGCCAAACCGCATATCTGGTTCACTTACCACCTGTATCACAAAGCTCCCGACTGGATCGGGCCCCGAATTTCGGAAGCCCTGAGGATTCCGTACATCATCGCAGAGGGCTCCTACGCTGCCAAACAATCTGGTGGCCCCTGGGATTTGGGGCTTCAGGCCAGCAAACGGGCGATTGAGATGGCATCCGCAGTAATAAGTTTCAACGCCATCGACGATGCTTGTGTTTCACCTTTACTGAAAGATGACGCGAAAATTACCCTCCTCCCCCCTTTTGTTGACACTCGACCCTATGCCGCTGCAGCACAGGAAAGGATCCTCTATCGTGAAATGATCGCCGGTCAGCACAATATCGACCCGGGCGTGCCGTGGCTGGTTTGCGTTGCGATGATGCGCCCCGGCGACAAACTACGATCCTATGAGCAGCTGGGATCGTCCCTGACAAGGTTGAAGGATCGAGCATGGCAACTACTCGTCATGGGGGATGGATCAGCACGTGAACAGGTAGTCGCAGCAATGGCAAAGGTTCATGACCGCGTTCATTGGCTAGGGGTACAGGATGTCGAAACCCTCCCCGGTATTTACGCAGCCTCCGATCTCTACGTGTGGCCAGCCGTCAACGAAGCCTTTGGCATGGCATTCGTCGAAGCACAGGCATCCGCTCTTCCCGTTGTAGCTGGAAATTTTGGTGGTGTCTCGGGGGTAGTGAATGCGCCGGACTGCGGTATGCTTGTGGAACCAGGGAACCCCGAGGCATTCGCCGAGGCCATTGCAAAATTACTGGATGAACCAGAAAACCGACGGGCGATGGCAGTGAGAGCACAACAGCACACCTGCAAATATCACGGTCTGGATGGGGGCGCTTCAATCCTCAACCGGGTGCTGAAAGAGGTGACATCATGCCGGTCCTGACCCTGATTCGCCATGCACCAACCTGGTGGAACGACCAGCGGCGCATACAGGGCCATACCGATATTTCTATCAGTGATTCGGGCCGATCCGCCGCCGAGGCGTGGCTTCTCCCGGATGATATTCGAGAGGCATACTGGTTTTCAAGCCCGTTAAAGCGAACGCGGCAAACTGCATCTATTCTGGGTATTCGGCCCCAAACAGACGACCGACTGATCGAAATGAACTGGGGGGTATGGGAAGGCGAGAGCCTGCAAGACTTGCGCGATACCCATGGCGAGGCGATGAAACTAAACGAGTCTCTTGGTCTGGATTTCTGCCCACCCGGGGGCGAAAGTCCCCGCATGGTTCAAGAACGGATCATGCCATGGTTGGCGCATGTTGGCAGTCTGGACTATCCAGTGGCTGCCGTGACGCATCGGGGTGTCATCCGTGCCGTGACGGCTCTAGCCACCGGGTGGGATATGACAGGAAAAGAACTCCATAAATTGCATCCAGGAAGTTACCGGCAGTTTTGCGTTTCTGCAAAAGGGGAACCCACTCTGCTGGAACCCGATATACCCCTGGTGCAGGCCCGGCGGATGGATGGCATATAGGCGTGCTTTCTGTTTTTGGAGTCGACCATGTACGCCGCGCAGCGCTGATCAAGTTTTCACCAAATTTTGATTTCTTGTTACACTGTCGACAGTGAAAGGGATTCGTGTCGATATTAATTAAGGGATCTCTGATTTATTCTGGACGAATAGATCAAAGATTCCTCAAGGGTGTTCCTTCCTCAGGCAGGCATCGAAGACTTACGAAATAATAAAATTTCTTAAGAGCCGGGAGACAGAGAGTGGACAAAAATATATTCAGTTTCGTCTGGCGGCACAGCAAGAGGCAGCAGGTAATGCTTCTGTTGATAATTGTGGCATCCTACCCTTTCTACTATTTTTCTCTCGATCTGCCCAAGACCATTATCAATGAAGCCATTGGCGGTGGTTTTTCTGATTTTCCCAAAACCGTGCTGGGGTACGATCTGGAGCAGATTAACTATCTTCTCGCCTTAAGCTTTGCTTTTTTGTGCCTGGTAATGATTAACGGTGGATTCAAGTATTTTATCAATGTTTTTCGAGGCGTCGTCGGAGAACGGATGCTGCGTCGCCTGCGTTACATTTTGATCGGCAGGGTTATGCGGTTTCCACTGTTGCATTTTCGCAATATTTCAGAAGGTGAAATTGTCTCCATGGTGTCGGCAGAGACGGAGCCGCTCGGCGGTTTCGTTGGTGAATCCATATCGCTTCCTGCATTTGAGGGGGGCATGTTGATTACCGCATTGATCTTCATGTTCGTGCAGGAGCCCATACTCGGTATCGCCGCCATTGTATTTTATCCGATACAGGCGTGGGGAATCCCGAAGTTACAACGCAAGGTCAACATGCTGAACAAGGAGCGAGTTCAACACGTACGAAAACTGTCAGAGCGCATCGGCGAAGTGGTGGCCGGGTCTGCAGAAATACATGCGCATGATACAAGTCAGTACGAGTTGGCAGATTTTTCTGACCGTCTTGGCGCCATTTTCGAGATACGACATCAAGTCTATCGAAAAAAATTCTTCATCAAGTTTCTCAACAACTTCATCGCCCAGATAACGCCATTCTTTTTCTATTCGATTGGCGGTTATCTCGTCATTAAGGGAGATTTGTCCCTCGGTGCATTGGTAGCGGTCCTCGCGGCTTACAAGGATTTGGCCCCGCCATGGAAAGAATTGCTCAATTTCTACCAGCGAACGGAAGATGCGAGGATCAAGTACCATCAGTTGATCGAGCGATTTGATCCACCGAATATGTTTTCCGAAGATGTAATGGCACCAAGTATGGAGGGTGGGGCAGCGCTGAGCGGACAAATCGTTGCTTCCAACCTGTCGCTCGAAGAAGAAGAGGGTACTGGGACGCTGGAAAACACGGGATTTGCCTTTGAGATGGGGGAGCATATCGCGATTACGGGCAGCCCCGGGGGACCCAAATCTGCTGTTGCAAAGTTGATTGCACGACAGATCGCGCCGACCACGGGTTCCATAACCATAGGTGGTATCGATATAATGAACCTGCCCGAGCACGTGACAGGTCGTCAACTGGGATACGTAGATCAGGACGCTTATGTACGATCAGGATCGATACGGGACAACCTGTTTTACGGCCTGAAACATCACCCGCAAGGCGAAGTCAATACGTCTGAAGAAGCCCTGCGCAAACGCCAGGAATCCGAGATGTCGGGAAATAGCCCACACGATATAAACGGAGACTGGATTGACCGGGAAATCCTCTTCAGCAACAACGGGGACGACCTTTTGCAACGCGCCATGCAGGCGCTAAGAACAGTTGGCCTTGAAAGCGATATTCTGTCTATCGGCATGCGCAGTACCATCGATCCGGAGATACATCCGAAACTCGCGAAGAATATTCTGCAGGCCAGGGATCTGATACAGGAACGCATGAAGTGCGATGAATTTGAGGGGCTCGTCGAATCATGGGACCGTGACACCTATAACGGCAATGCCTCAGTCGCAGAAAACATTCTGTTTGGTACTCCCGTTGACGACACGTTTGACATAGAAACACTGGGTAAGAATGAACTTGTTCTGGCCGTTCTAAACAAAGTAGGGCTGTACGATGAGTTCGTTGAAATGGGACAAAAAGTAGCCTCTCTCATGGTAGAGTTATTCCGGGACTTACCCCCTGGGGACGAATTTTTCGAGCGCTTTAGTTTCATTAGCGCCGACGATTTACCCGATTTCCAGATCATCCTGAATGCATCTGCCAGTGACGGTGTGTCGGCACTCAGTGAAGACCAGCAAGTGAAATTACTGCAGCTTCCGTTCAGGCTAATTCGCGCAAAACACCGCCTCGGTCTCATCGAGGGTGAAACCGAGGAACGTTTGCTTGCGGCCCGTAAAGCCTTCGAAAAAGACCTGCCACCTGACATGCTAGACAAAATCTCCTTCTTTGAGCGCGATACTTACAACCCTGCAAGCAGTGTATTGGACAATGCACTGTTCGGAAAAATAAATGCCGCTCGACCTGGCGCCACAGAAAAAATTCAACAACTGGTCGCTTCAATTATCGAAGAACTTGATCTCGGGCTTCCTATTCTTGAAGCCGGTCTTGGCTTTCAAGTCGGTATTTCGGGGCGTCGCTTATCAGTTACGCAACGACAAAAACTGGCTATCGCCCGAAACCTGGTAAAGAACCCCCGGCTGTTTATCGTAAACGAAGCAACCGGCGTACTCGATTCCGCTTCACGCTCGTCCGTATTCCACGCCATCAAAAATGCCATGAAGGATCGCAGCCTTGTCTGGGTTGATGGTGAGATTGCCGACCCGACACAATTTGACCGGATGTTTCTGGCTGAAGCGGGAAAAGTCAGGGAAATGTCCATACAGAAAGAGAAAAAGGGGTAAACGTGATTTTTTATGTTTATCTGGTAACGGGGCTGGATGCCCGGTTTAAGGGTGGGAAAGTGGTATGAGTACACTGCTGGATGTGCGTAATCTCAGGGTCAGGTTTCACACCCAGTCTGGTGTTGTAGACGCTGTCAGAGATCTCTCGTTCAAGATATCAGCAGGCTCCACCGTTGCCATAGTCGGCGAATCAGGGTCAGGAAAATCAGTCACCGCGCAAGCCATCATGGGTTTGTTGCCGCGTGTCGCGGAGATCACCGCCGGGGATATTTATTTCGCCGACCCTGCCGAGGGTGGTAATTTTATAAACATTGCCGCGCTAGACCCCGAAAGCCCAGAAATACAGCAAATACGTGGCGGACAAATATCAATTATTTTCCAGGAGCCAATGACATCCCTGTCACCACTTCACACCATTGGCGATCAGATCAGCGAAACCCTCGTTCTGCATCGGGGTGCTTCGAGAAAAGAGGCAAAGGCCCTTTCCGTAGACATGCTGAAACGAGTGGGATTCCCAGACCCGGTACGGTCGTTTGACTGTTACCCGTTCGAACTTTCAGGTGGATTGCGTCAGAGGGCGATGATTTCAATGGCGCTGGTATGCCGACCCGCATTGTTGATTGCAGACGAGCCCAGCACCGCCCTCGATGTGACCATACAGGCTCAAATCCTGAAACTGATCAAGGATTTGCAACAAGAGCTAGGAATGGCTGTACTGATGATTACTCATGACCTTGGTGTGGTTGCAAACATGGCAGACGAGGTTGTGGTTATATATAACGGTCGTGTCATGGAGAGCGGAAGCACTAAAGATATTTTCGCCAGTCCTGAACATCCCTACCTAAAAGCGCTTCTCAAAGCGATTCCCCACTTTAATATGAAAGACGGTGAGCGACTTGTTCCACTCAGGGAAATCAGGCATCAGGCGAGCGATTTACTGCGCAGGTCTGACCCTGTCCAACAAGTTGGTGATGATGAACCCATTCTATCACTCAGGAACATTTCGAAGAGCTACCTGAGTCGCTCACAGAAAAGCTGGTTAAAGTCTTCGGCCACATTGCGCCCTCTTCGCATCGTCAACGATGTCTCGTTTGAAATCAAACGCGGGGAATGTCTGGGACTTGTCGGTGAATCGGGTTGCGGAAAAACGACGCTTTCTAAAATCATCATGCGCAGTATTGACCCGGATGATGGAGAGATTGTTTTCAACGATTGTGGAGAGAACACTGACCTGTTGAGCCTTGGTGATCAGGAGATGATCCCTCTCCGCCAGAAAATTCAATATATTTTTCAGGACCCGTTTGGCTCTCTCAATCCACGCATGACGGTTCTTGACTTGCTGAGCGAACCACTGATTGTTCATGGGATCGGTGATGCGAAATACCGCAGTAGTTTTGTTCAGGAACTAATGAATCTGGTTGGCCTGAACCCCCGTTGGCTAAATCGTTATCCGCACAGTTTTTCTGGCGGGCAGCGCCAGCGCGTGGGCATTGCGCGGGCACTGGCTCTCAAACCCCAGTTGGTCATTTGTGATGAACCTGTATCTGCGCTCGATGTTTCTGTCCAGGCGCAAATACTGAACCTGCTCAAGGATTTACAAAAAGACCTTGGGCTTACGTACCTTTTTATTTCGCATAATCTGGCAGTGGTGGATTATATAGCTGACAGAATTGCCGTGATGTGTGCCGGGCAGCTTGTTGAAATCGCACGCCGCGAAGACCTGTTCCGTAATCCTCTCCACCCCTATACCAGGGCGCTTGTATCGGCTATTCCCTACGCTGACCCTGATCACCCTCTGGAATTCGATGCCCTGATGGAAGGGCAGGCCTCCGTTCCTGCTCGCTGGCCTGATCCATTTTCCCCCCGGGGAGAAAACACTATCCCCCTGCTGGACACAGGTGACGGGCACTTGATCCGGGCTTATGATCTCCCCTCTGGTGCGGCGGTCATTACATGAGGTACCGGCTATCAGTTTACAGCCTGCTGGGTCTACTGGCGCTATCCTATCTGCCAGGTATTCACCCCGCCATGGCGCAACAGGTCTCACTAGTGGAAACACCGGTTTTTGCTGAGCGCGTTGCCTCTGGCGAGATGCCGCCTGTAGCCGAGCGTTTGCCAACCGAACCATCGGTCGCCAGGATGGAAACTCTGGGGCGTCATGGTGGCCAGATTCGCCTGCTGATGGGGCGTGCCAAGGACATCCGATTATTGGTCGTCTATGGGTATGCCAGATTGGCAAAATATGCACCTGATCTAAGCATTCAACCCGATATCCTGAGGAATATTGTTGTGCGTGAAGGGCGGGAATTTACGCTATACCTTCGCCGAGGTCATAAGTGGTCAGATGGACAGCCTTTCACGGCGGAAGACTTTCGGTTTTACTGGGACGACATCGCCAATAACGCAGCAGTGTCTCCAATCGGGGTGCCTGCAGTCATGAGAATCGGAGGCGAAATACCCAAATTTGAAGTCATCGACGATGTTACCGTCCGTTATACCTGGAGCCGCCCCAATCCGTATTTTCTACCGTCGCTGGCGCGCGCGAGCCCATTTTATCTCTACCGCCCTGCCCACTATCTGAAGCAATTTCATGCCGATTACCGAGACCCGGAAGAGCTCGCCAGGCTGGTAGACGAGCAAGGCCAACGCAATTGGGTTGCACTGCTGCTTAAGCGAGGACGGCAATACCGAAACGATAATCCCGAGCTTCCGACCCTTCAGCCCTGGGTACTCAAGACTTCACCACCTGCGGAGCGTTTTATTTTCAGGCGTAACCCCTATTACCACCGCATCGACGGTAATGGCCGCCAGTTACCCTATGCGGATGAAGTCGCAATCACGATTGCCAGCGCCAGGCTCATTCCGGCAAAGACGGGGGCTGGTGAAGCCGATCTTCAGGCGCGATCACTAAGTTTCGGCGATTATACTTTCCTGAAGCAGGGTGAATCCCGAAACAATTATGAAGTGCGCCTGTGGTATACCGCAAAAGGTGCTCACATGGCCCTGTTTCCAAACCTGAACACAACCGATCCTGAATGGCGAAAGTTGTTCAGAAATACCGATTTCCGGCGAGCGCTTTCGATATCTACGAATCGTCATGAGATTAATCAGGTCATTTACTTTGGGCTTGCCTACGAGAATAATAATTCTCCGCTCCCCCAAAGTCCCCTCTTCAATGAGGAGTATGCGAAGAGATGGACCAGGTTCGATCTCTTCGCAGCAAATCGAATTCTTGATGACCTGGGATTAACGCAATACGACAGTCGTGGTATTCGTCTATTGCCCGACGGTCGACCCATGGAGATAATAGTCGAAACGGCGGGCGAGGATTCCGAGCAGGCCGATGCTCTTGAGTTGGTGCACGACAGCTGGATGCAGGTCGGCATCAAGATATACACCAAACCCCTGCAGCGTCAGGTTCTTCGCAACCGGGTCTTTGCGGGAACCACCCTTATGTCCGTATGGTTTGGTATGGAAAATGGCATCCCAACACCAGGCACCAGCCCAGCCGATTTGGCCCCTACCAACCAGGAGCATTTCCAATGGCCCAAATGGGGGCAGTACTACCAGACGAATGGGAAAGCCGGGGAGCAAATAGACATGGTGATTCCCAGACGACTGGCAAGTTTGAATGAATCATGGGTGATTGCCGAAGACGACGATACACGCCGGAAAATCTGGGAAGAGATGCTTGACCTATATACCGATCAGGTTTTCTCCATAGGCCTTATCTCGGGGGTACGCCAGCCAGTTGTCGTCAGCAACCGTCTACGCAATGTGCCATTGGAGGGCATTTATAACTGGGATCCTGGCGCACATTTCGGCATCTATCAACCGGATACGTTCTGGTTTGACGAAATCTCAGAAACCAAAGTTTCCGGGGATTAAAAACGGTATGTACCATGCTTGAATACCTCATCCGCCGGACATTCACGATGATATTCACCCTGGCAGCTACCAGCGTATTGATATTCATCATCATCCATTTACCCCCTGGTGACTACCTGAGTACCTATATCGCGGAGCTACAGAGTCAGGGCGAAATGGTCGACCTGGACAAGATCGAATTTCTCCGCCGCCAGTACGGCCTGGACAGATCCATGCCAGAACAGTACTTCACCTGGGTGACTGGCTTGTTACAGGGGAATTTGGGGTATTCCTTCGAATACAATTTACCGGTCAGCGAGGTGGTGGGAGACCGGTTGTTCCTGTCCATGATCCTGAACTTCACGACCATCATTTTTATCTACATGGTATCTTTCCCCATTGGTGTGTATTCAGCCACCCACCAGTACAGTTGGGGTGACCATGGTCTCACCTTTATCGGTTTTCTCGGTCTCGCCACGCCCAACTTCCTGTTGGCGCTGGTTATGCTCTACCTTGCAAACATCTGGTTCGGGACGTCGATTGGGGGTCTCATGGACCCGCAATACCTGGATCAACCCTGGTCCATCGACAAGGCCTGGTCTGTTGCCGCCCACCTATGGGTTCCCGTGGTGGTGATCGGTACCTCCGGTACGGCCGGCATGATAAGACGATTACGGGCGAATTTGCTGGACGAACTTCAAAAGCAGTACGTGGTCACTGGTCGCGCAAAGGGCCTGCCACCAGGAAAACTGTTGATCAAGTATCCGTTGCGTATGGCACTTAATCCATTCATTGCGGATATCGGAAACCTGTTGCCTCAAGTGGTATCCGGATCTGTCATCGTATCGGCGGTGATGTCGTTACCGACCACAGGTCCTATGCTACTTAGTGCGCTTCAGAGTCAGGATATGTACCTCGCAGGATCATTCCTGATTTTCCTCGCCGCACTGACGATCGTCGGCATGTTTGTTTCCGATATACTACTATCGATACTCGATCCACGTATTCGACTAACAGGGGGAATAAGACGATGAACGAGCGTATTCCCCACTACGTCAACAAGGAACCATTTGACCCCTATTCCATAGAAGCACTGACTCCCGAACAGGAGCGATTCTACATGGCGTCGCAGTGGAAGATGATTTGGTGGCGTTTGAAGCGGCATCGTCTTGCTGTCGTCTCCGGCTTCATTCTAATCTTCATGTATGCCTCTACCCTGATCGTGGAAATTATGGCGCCATATAATTTGCACACAAGAAATACGGATTTCATCTATGCACCACCCCAGACGATACATTTTTTCCGGGATGGCTCCTTCGAAGGCCCTTTCGTTTATGGATTAGATTACCGCCTGAATATGGAGACCCTGAAACGAGAGTACACAGAAAACCCTAAAAAAATTGATCGCCTCCGGTTCTTTTGCCTTGGTGACTCTTACTCATTCTGGGGATTTGTCGATGGCAGTTTTCATCTGATATGCCCATCGAAGGACGGCACCCTGTTTCTGTATGGTACCGATCGTCTGGGCCGGGACATGTTTTCACGGATACTCTATGGCAGCCGTGTTTCACTGACGGTTGGTCTAATCGGCATCACGTTCAGCTTCATTCTTGGAATATCTATTGGTGGTGCCGCCGGTTTTTTTGGGGGCTGGGTAGACGCTATTGTTCAACGAGTTATTGAGGTTCTTCGCTCATTGCCTGAATTACCCCTGTGGATGGCATTATCCGCTGCTCTCCCCATCACCTGGAGCCCAATTTTAGTTTATTTTGGCATTACCATCATCCTCGGCATGCTGGATTGGCCCGGCCTGGCTCGTGCTGTGCGTTCGAAGTTACTTGCTTTACGGGAGGAAGACTATTGTTCGGCGGCCACATTGATGGGCGCGTCACCAAGGCGGGTAATCGCCCGCCACCTGCTTCCGAATTTTACCAGCCACCTGATTGCCTCTGCGACGCTCTCTATTCCCGCCATGATCCTGGGTGAAACGGCGCTTAGCTTCCTGGGACTCGGCCTTCGCCCGCCGATCACCAGTTGGGGCGTCCTGCTGGTAGAAGCGCAGAATATCAATGCCGTGGCACTCTATCCCTGGCTCATGCTACCCATGTCGGCGGTAATCGTTGTTGTTCTGGCATTTAACTTTCTGGGTGACGGGTTGCGGGACGCGGCCGACCCTTATTCCTGAACAGACCAGAGGTTCGCTGGTTTAAATATCGATCGAATAAATTTTGACCGGCTGCTGGCGCCCACGCACTGAAACCTCTCCAAGAGCCCTGAACTCGAATTCACCCGGTTCGATCAAAACGCGAGTTTGCTCAGAAATTATAATGCGCGTTCCATAGTCCTTGTTCAATTGTTCAAGTCTTGCGGTCAGATTGACATTATCGCCATGCACCGTGTAGCCGACACGATCTCCTGAACCGACGAGTCCTCCGACAACAGGTCCTGAATTGATGCCGATACGGGTATTAAAAGGTACCCCGTCACCAAACAACCTGCCTTCGAGCGCCTGTTGGATACCCAGGGCTGCCTTTACTGCATGACTGGCGTGATTGGCATCGGGCCTGGGTACATTAAAGGTAGCCAGCACTGCATCGCCCTGAAATTGACTGATCACTCCACCACATTCATCGATTGGCTTTGAAATCAGCGTAAAGTACTCGTTTAGTGCCGCAATCAATTGTTCCGGCGCGAGCGTTTCGCTAATCGTGGTAAAACCTTCGATATCGGTAAATAGTATCGTGGTTTCATTCACCTCCCCTTTACCCGTGGTCGCACCTTCTTCCGAACGGATAACCTGCTGCGCCACCGCTTCGGGCACAAATCGGGATAAATCCCGGGCCGCACTGCCTTCGATCACCGAATCGAACAACAATTTTCGGGCTCTTTGCAAAGCCAGTGCAAGAACCCCGGTTACGATCAGAATCGATATTATTTTATCGAACTCCGCACCGATCAAAACGCTGTTAGACGTCATGTATTCGATATAATTTCGCGTGATCATAGGATCCGTTGGATCACTGAAAATGACGTATGACACCATTAGTACCCATCCCACAACGGCACTAATACCGGTTGCGACGACAAACCGCGGGTCAAAATGCAGCGCTCTGATACTGATAAATATAAATACATATAGCAAAGTAGGCACTTTTAAGTAAAACGACGGCGGTTGTTCATATTGCACATGAAAACTCCAGATCAAGCCCATCAGCAATGCTATATCGACTATCGCCGAAAGATATAACATCCAGTCGGACAATTTACGTTTTATCGCGAGCGAAAACCTGAGCAGGCTGAACGCCAGATAGGCACTTAGCACCCAGGGTACAGGTGCGAAGCTCACATCGTCGGAAAATGTCTTTGGCGATACCAGGTAAAGCAGCCCGAAAATAGCAACGATCAGCAACTGAATCACACTGATTAACACTTCGCTTCGTTCCTGTTGATCCTGAATCGCGACCTTCAGCCGCTCGGGCAGGGCGATACTCTGCTGTTTTAAATCGAGTGATTGCTTTTTGATTTTAAGTGGAAAATCCATAGTTTTAATATATCTAGTGTCGCCTGACCTAAGACACGGCCAATTAAAATTAATTGCAATAAAACGTTGAAATTCCTGGTAAATTCGTATGTATAGGTAATCCTCCAAATAACCTATGACATTTAATTACAGTGCGTTTGATATAAATTCAGTGTAGGCTGCGCCTAAAATAGAGTAAAGAGATAAGCATGGCTGAGCGTTTAGATCATGCGCGAATTCTGATATATAGCCACGATTCTTTTGGTTTAGGGCACCTGCGCCGTTGCCGGGCAATCGCGCATTCACTGGTTGCCCGTTACAAAGGCGTATCGGTACTTATCCTTTCTGGCTCCCCCATTATAGGGAGTTTTGACTTCAAGGCGCGGGTAGATTTCGTACGCATTCCGGGGGTAACCAAGCTCAAGGATGGCGAATATACTTCGCTCGGATTGCACGTCGATCTTGAGCAAACCATGTCCATGCGCGAATCAATTATCTACCATACTGCAGCTAGTTTTAAACCGAATATATTTCTCGTGGACAAGGAACCCACGGGCCTTAAAGGCGAAGTGACTAGCACGCTACAAATGCTGCGAGAAAGAGGTACCGTTAATATATTGGGCTTGCGCGATGTAATGGACGAAGCAACGGCCTTAAAAGCAGAATGGGAACGCAAGCAGGTACACCCGGTGCTAGAAGAGCTGTACCACGATATATGGGTTTACGGGCTGAAGGAGATGGGTAACCCGGTTAAATCGCTCGGATTGGCAAATTCGGTAAAACAGAAAATTATCTTCACCGGCTACCTTGATCGTGAATTACCCAACGACCGCAACTGGGTTGCCCCGGTTAATATAAACGACCCCTATATTTTAGTCACCGCGGGCGGCGGCGGCGATGGCGTAGAAATGATCGACTGGGTGATTAGCGCGTATGAAGCTGACTCACACCTACCTCATCGGGCAATAATTGTCACTGGACCGTTCATGCAAACTGTTTACCAACAGGAATTTCATGATCGCTGCGAAGCACTCGATGAAGTCGAGATTATCAGCTTCGATACCCACATAGAGCTGCTCATGAAGCAGGCGGTGGGAGTGGTAGCAATGGGCGGTTACAATACATTTTGTGAAATTTTGTCGTTCGACAAACCCGCTTTGATTGTGCCGCGATCTGTACCACGACAAGAGCAATTGATCCGTGCCAGTCGTGCGGAGGGATTAGGCCTGGTGAGCATGCTCGACCCGGACTGTGGTCGCGACCCGGCAAAAATGGTGGCGGCTTTATACCAGCTTCCCGATCAGGCGCCTCCCTCTGCAAATACAATACCAGGCCTGCTTGATGGACACGATAACGTCGCCAAACTGGTTCGTCGGCGACTCGATACGCCCATGTCTATGGAAGCCTGATAGGCTGATCGCAATACCTTGACCCAGGTTCGAAAAAAATGTGTTGTGATTTACGTCCAGCATTTGCTCGGAATCGGGCATTTGCGACGCGCATCTTTGCTGTGCAACGCTTTAGCCAGAAACAAATTCGAAGTCAATTTGATTACCGGGGGTATGCCAGTTTTCGGGCCATTGCAAGACGACGTCAAAGTACATCAGTTACCACCGGTTCGCAGCCTTGATGGTCATTTCGATAATCTGGTCGATGAAAACGACAAACCAATAGATGAGCGATGGAAAAAACATCGCTGCGATCGACTAATTTCACTGTTCAACCACTTGTCGCCAGCCGCACTGATTACCGAAACCTTTCCTTTCGGTCGCCGTATGATGCGCTTTGAATTACTACCATTGTTGAAAGCCGCGCGTCAACAGCCCGGCTCACTTACTATCATTTCATCGATTCGCGACATATTACAGCCGAAGAGCAAACCGGGCCGCGACGAAGAAATTCGCCAGCTCGTCGATACGTATTACGACAGGATACTAATCCACGGTGATGAGCATTTTGCCACTTTGGCCGATACATTTTCACTGGCCACTGAAATAGCCCATAAAACATATTACACCGGGTATATTGCCGAACCGGCAAAAACGGGACCGCAAACTACCGAGGGTGAAAATGAAATTGTGGTATCCGGGGGGGGTGGTGTTGCCAGTTTGCCGTTATTAGAATGCGCTATAACCGCAAAGCCTTTATCTGCGATGAATCGACATACATGGCGTTTACTGGTCGGCCCGAACATCGACCATAACAGATTTAATCAACTACGAAAAAAAGCGGGCAAGGGCATGATAATTGAACGCAATCGCAATGATTTTCTGAGCATTTTGAGCCATTGCGCGGTCTCCGTATCGCAGGCAGGCTATAACACCGTGGTGGACATTTTAAAAACGGGTGCGCGAGCGGTAATGGTGCCTTTTTCTGACGCAGGGGAAGTCGAGCAAACCTTGCGTGCAAACTTATTGCAAGAACGGTGTCGCATAGTTGCTCTATCGCAAAATGATCTGACCCCGGAGTCGCTCGCAGCCGCCATAGACCGCGCCGCGGACATGCCACACACAAGCATCGACCTTAAAATTGATGGTGCAGAGATCAGCGCGCAATTGTTAACCGAGTGGCTCGATGCCAGGTAGACCCTCTGCTATCGATACCTGGGCGAAGCTGCGACAGGAGCTGGATCTGTGGGTCGAATCAGGGAAAACAGCGACCTTCTGGTGGCGTGACGACGATGCTTCCGAGGAAACACCACAATTGCACGCACTCGACGCGCTCAGTCGAGAAATGGGTATTCCCGTCTCGATAGCAGTAATTCCCGCACGATTACAAAGCTCTTTACCGCAGTTTTTACACGCGCGGAATCACTTCATTGCGATGCAACACGGCTACTCGCATAGCAGTTACGCGGCCACGGGCGCGAAGAAAATTGAGCTCGGCGGGAAACGCTCGACCGATGAGATTCTAACCGAACTGACGACGGGTCACCGGCGACTCGGCACTGCATTTGGGGAACAGTTTTTACAGGTACTGGCCCCCCCCTGGAACCGCATCGAACCTCGAGTTTATGCAGCGCTGACTAACGCTGGATTTTCAGGCGTATCGACGATGTGGACGCGAGAATCGGCCTACCCGCTTAAAGGCTTATTACAGGTTAACACGCACCTCGACCCGGTCGACTGGCGTCAGGGTCGTGGTTTTATCGGTGAGACCAGTGCTATCGAGCAAATTCACCGACACCTGTCCGCGCGTCGTCTGCCGGGTGGAGATATCGCGGAACCAACCGGGCTTTTGACCCATCATCTGGTCCAGAACGACGAAGTCTGGGCATTTTGTCGAACACTGTTTGAAACGCTGAATCGACACCCCGCAGTTCGGTGGCTTAACGCCAGAGAGATCTGGCGGGTAGATTCGAAATAAAT
>CAZJEJ010000050.1:0-15666 GCA_964544945.1 uncultured Gammaproteobacteria bacterium
TCGTATTTGCCCTGGCGAATCCAGTTCCGGAAATAAGTCCAGACGAGGTAAAAAAAGTACGCCCCGACGCGGTGGTAGCGACAGGCCGATCCGACTATCCCAACCAGGTTAACAACGTGTTATGTTTTCCGTTTCTGTTTCGTGGCGCTCTGGATGTAGGCGCAACGAAAATAAATGAGGAAATGAAAATTGCCTGCGTAGACGCCATTTCCATGCTCGCGCGCGCTGGAACCAGCGATGTGGTTGCCAATGCCTATCACGGGGAATCGCTGACCTTTGGCCCCGATTACCTGATCCCCAAGCCGTTTGATCAACGCCTGATTCTGGAAATCGCTCCTGCAGTGGCTAAAGCAGCGATGGATTCTGGTGTCGCGCAACATCGGATCGAAGATATGGACGCCTACCGGGAAAAACTCACTGCATTCGTGTTTCGTTCGGGTTTGTTTATGAAGCCTGTGTTTGACAAGGCCCGTGAAAACCCCCGCCGAGTGGTATTTGCCGAGGGTGAAAACATTACAGTATTGCAGGCAGTCGAAAACATTGTGCTTGAAAGACTCGCCTATCCAGTGGTGCTAGGCCGTCTCGATGTGATTAATCGGCTGATCATTGACAATGGATTAGGCATAAAACCAGGCGATGATTTTGAAGTATTCGATTACCAGGATGACGAAGACTGGTGGTCAGAATATCACTCGATCACCGAGCGGCAGGGTAAAACCGTTTTAGAAGCGCGTCAACTAGTACGAAACAGTACCACCATTCAGGCGGCGATGATGGTCAAGATGGGCAAAGCAGATACGATGATCTGCGGTACAATAGGCCGCTTTCATCGTAAACTTGAGCGAGTGTTGAGTGTTTCGCAACAGGGTGATGGTATCGGTGAAGTATCTTCCCTGAGTGGACTCATTCTTAGCCAGAATACGATTTTCATCTGTGACACACAGGTGACTCCAAATCCATCGGCCGAGGTGCTGGCAAAAATGACGATTAGTGCAGCCGAAGAAGTAAAACGATTCGGCTTGAAACCAAGAGCGGCTTTGCTGTCACACTCGAATTTCGGTAGCCGTAATTCAAACGCATCCGAAAAAATGCGCGAAGCCTTGAAATTAATCAAGGAGCTTGATCCGGAATTGATGGTCGAGGGTGAAATGCACGCTGATTCTGCAATGTCGCCTACTATTAGAAGCAGGTTATTCCCTAATTCAAATCTGGAAGGCGTAGCTAACTTACTCATCATGCCGAATCTGGACGCCGCCAATATCACTGCTAACATGATCAAGGTTGTGGGCCGCGCCGTTTCAATCGGACCGATTCTTCTCGGATGCCATATCGCTGCACACATAGCCACCCCAAGTACCAGTGTACGGGGACTGGTTAATTTAACAGCAATCGCGGCAGCCCGCTGCGACACACATTAATTATAGGCTGGTGAGAAAATGCTTTTTTTGATCATACTGTTAGGCGCTTTGGCATTTTTCCTGTTCCTCACACTGAGTGTTGCCAAAGATCGAGAAAATAAAAAATACTTTTACCTGTATCTGGTAATAGATATCTGGCTGGCCAGTGTGTTTATTTACCTGATTTACGAGGCTCTGATCGATTGAAACTTCAGCGTAGGTAAGTTACATGAGTCATACACAATATCCACTGGCCAGGCAGCGCCTGCAACGTAGCGAACTCGCTGTACCTGGCTCAAACCCGGGGATGTTCGATAAAGCAGCCAATAGCACTGCCGACTACGTATTCCTCGATCTCGAAGATGCCGTTTCGCCAGGCGATAAACCACAGGCGCGAAGAAATGTCATTGAAGCCCTGAAAGATATCGACTGGCGTGGAAAAGGAAAAACGATTTCAGTTCGAGTCAACAGCATCGACACCCACTTTATGTACCGTGATGTGGTCGACCTGGTCGAAAAGGCGGGTGATATGATCGATACCATTTTGATTCCAAAGGTAGGCGTAGCGGCCGATGTTTACATGGTCGATGCGATGCTCACACAGATCGAAGAAGCGAAAGGCTACACCAACCAAATCGGTATCGAGGTGCTGATAGAAACCACCCTGGGTATGGCAAACGTCGATGCAATCGCGACCTCCAGTCCGCGTATGGAAGCGATGCATTTCGGCGTAGCAGACTATGCAGCGAGTTGTCGGGCGCGTACCACTAATATCGGTGGTCTCAACCCCGATTACCCGGGCGACCAATGGCAACATGGCTTGTCGCGTATGCTCGTTGCCTGCCGTGCCTTTGGATTACGTCCCATCGATGGTCCATTCGGCGATTTCAAGGATCCAGATGGATACATGCTCGGTGCTCGCAGAGCTGCCGCGCTAGGATACGAGGGTAAGTGGGCGATACATCCGTCGCAAATCGAGCTCGCAAATGAAGTGTTTTCGCCACCAGGAGTCGAAGTTGATCGAGCCAGACGCATTCTACTGGCGCTCGAACAGGCAGCAGCCGAAGGCAAGGGCGCCGCACAACTCGACGGACGTATGATCGATGCTGCTTCTGCGCGTATGGCAGAGAATGTCATCAATATCGACGTGGCGATTCAAGCCCGGCTACGTTGAAGGACTGCTAGTTTACCGCCGGGATTTTAATATCGGGATAAAAAATATAGTCCCCACCACCGGCTGAAGCATGGCAATAGAGACATGCTCCATTTTGATCTCTGGTTTTTCCCTTCGAAATTCTGCCGGCCAGTTGAATTAATTTACCATCGGTTTTTTTGTTGAAAAGTCGACCATCCGGCCTATATTTCGCCCAGAACTAATTCTGATTATCCGATCATTCGCTCGGCTTGCATAACTCGCCAGATATTATCGGCATAGGCAATATCTGCTTTGCTCCCAAATAGCGGCACTTCAACTGGATCGGCGTTACTTTTTACTTCATAGGCGCTACATGCATACAACAAACTCACGATCAAGCTGCCGATAAAATACTTAAATATTGTCATATTTCAAACCTTGCCACGCGGGGAAAACCGCTTAAGTGAGGCAGCTATCCCCGTGTTCTCAATTCAGATGATAAACGAAACGGCCAATACGATACATATCCTCGACTTGTAACTAAAATAAAAAAACTCTATTGCCGATTACTACTTTAGTTAAACCAGCCGATTCAATAGTGACTCGAACTCGTCGCGCTTGAGCTCAGTCGCACCTAGCGATTTTAAATGATCGGTTGCCAACTGGCAGTCGATCAGGTCGTAGGAACCAGATTCTACCATTTGTTTCAGGCAGAGCTTGGAGGCGTTGTCTGCATAACTAAACATCGACTCGCCAAAAAACACCTTGCCCAGCGATATTCCGTAAAGGCCTCCAACCAGTTCATTATCGTGATTCCAGCATTCCCATGAATGAGCAAACCCGGCCTGGTGCATAGCCAGGTATGCGTCAATCATTTCACCTACGATCCAGGTATCTGCCTGGTTAGCTCGCGGAGCGGCGCATTTCTCTATTACCGCTCTAAAATCCTGATTATGTGTCAATTGATAAAGGTTTTGACGCGATAGTTTGATCAGGCTTTTGCTCTGATGAAAATTCTCCGGCAACAGGACGATCCGGGGCGCTGGTGACCACCACAATATCGGTTCATTATGGCTGAACCACGGAAATATACCCTGACGATAGGCAACCAGTAACCAGTCAACGCTGAGTTTTCCACCCGCAGCCAATAAACCATTGGGTTCATCCAGGGCATCGCGGGTGTCTGGGAAATAGGGCGCTTTAGTGGGGTCGAGCCAGGGAATCATCAGGTAATATAATAGTGATAATCGCTAAAATCTACAGCTTAAGCAGGCTAATCCTTAACTTTTGGAGTTTGCTCGTTTCGATACGGCGAACGTCGCATTAACTGGGATTGATATGTGTCAATGTGTTGTCGTTCCTGACGCAAAAAGTTTGCAATCGAAGCTCGAAATTCCGGTTGTGCAATCCAGTGACTCGACCAGGTTTTAGTGGGTAAAAAGCCTCGGCTTAATTTGTGTTCACCCTGGGCGCCAGGATCAAACCAGTTGAGCCGGTTTTCGATACAATAATCGATTCCCCGGTAATAGCAGCATTCAAAATGCAAATGGTGTGTATAGCCTTCACACCCCCAAACCCTGCCGTACAGACGGCTGTCGCTACGAAAAAATAATGAAGCGGCAATGATCTGGCCATGGTCTCGTGCCAGGACTACCAATACCTGATGTTTTAAAGTCCTGCCCAGATGCTGGAAAAATTCGTGGGTGAATGTTGCCGTTCCATACTTTCGATTATAAATACTGGCATATAACTGGTGAACCCTCCTCCAGTCGGCTTCGTTGAGGTGGTTACCTTCATGCATACTGATATCAAAACCCTGTCGTTGAGCCGTGAGACGCTCCTTGCGAATATTTTTGCGTTTACGCGAACTTAAAGTGGCCAGGAATGCGTCAAAGTTTTCATAGCCGTGATTTTTCCAGTGAAACTGAATATCGCACCGTGGCATCATTTCGAGGCTCTCGAGGTCTTTTAATATCGATGACTCTGGAAATAGCAGGTGCCAGGAGCTGAGCGCGTGGTCTTCACAAAATGCAATTGCAGCCTGACTTAATTGCGACCTGAGGCGCTCGACCGATTCCGCATCCGGTACGAGTAATTGATTGATCAGGAAGCGTGGCCCAGTCACGGGGGTATAGGGTATTGCGCTGACCAGTTTCGGATAATATTCAAGTCCACTTCGATGGTAAGCCTGTACCCATGCATGATCGAATACCAGCTCGCCGTAAGAATTGGTTTTGATATAGCAGGGGAGAGCGGCCTGTAGCAGTCCGTCCTGGCGAATTAAAAAATAAACCGGGTGCCAGCCGAAGGGTTCAAGGCAGTCAAATTTTTCGAGCCCGTAAAGGAAAGCATGCCGTGTGAATGGATAATCTGTGTCGCCCAGAGAATTCCATTCCGACTCATTGACTTCCGATAAACTATTGCATATATCGATTTGCAAGTTTGTCCTTTAGCCACTCCTGGCCATGGAGTCCAGGTATTTTTCAGCATCGAGCGCAGCCATGCAACCACTGCCTGCTGACGTGATCGCCTGGCGATAAATATGATCCATTACATCTCCAGCTGCGAATACGCCTTCCATGCTGGTTGCGGTGGCATTACCGTCGGTACCTCCGCTGACGGTGATATATCCATTCACCATGTCCAGTTGGCCGCTAAAAATATCGGTATTGGGTCTATGACCTATGGCGATAAATATTCCCGATAAATCCAGATCTTTGGTGCTATCGTCCTGAACATTGCGAATGCGTAAGCCTGTAACGCCGGATTCATCACCCAGGGCTTCGTCAAAACGACTAAACCATTCGATCGATACATTCCCATTATCTACTTTTTCGAATAATTGATCCTGTAGTATTTTTTCGGAACGCAGTTCATCACGTCGATGTACCAGCGTGACATGGTTGACAATATTCGACAGGTAGAGTGCCTCTTCGACGGCAGTACTGCCGCCCCCGATCACCGCTACATCCTGTCCCTTGAAGAAAAATCCATCGCAGGTCGCGCAGGCTGAAATACCTTTACCGTGAAATTTTTCTTCAGAAGGTTCCCCGAGATACATCGCACTTGCACCGGTAGCGATGATTAATGCATCACAGGTATATTCACCGCTATCACCGACCAGGCGGTGCGGTGATTCGTTCAGGAAAACCGTATGGATATGGTCGAACACGATTTCTGTATCGAAACGTTCGGCGTGTTGTTGCATGCGTTGCATGAGCGCGGGGCCGGTTAATCCCTCGACATCACCCGGCCAGTTGTCGACATCGGTTGTCGTCATCAATTGACCGCCGGCTTCAAGTCCGGTTATCAACAACGGTTTTAGATTCGCGCGCGCGGTGTAAACGGCGGCAGCGTAACCCGCCGGGCCGGAGCCAAGGATAATCACCCGGCCGTGTTTCGTGTCAGACATAGTGCTTCCTGAATTGGTGTCACTTTAAAAACGAGGACATATATTAAATGTTCATTACCTGAAGTAAACCACTTTAAGAATATAGTCTCTCCATACAGAGATAGATGCACAGGAGTAAATTTCAAGCCTTACAAATTCTTAGTACGCCTACGCGGTGTAAATAATTCAGCATTTCCAAATGTTGTGCTCACTATTGATCAGATCATGTAAAATAAAGCCATTCAAAATCACCTTAATATTAAGTGGCGCAAGCAAAAGCAAAAACCAGAGCTGAAATTCAGGATCAAAAACTGATATTCGCGCAGCACGTACACCAACGGCTTCGAGAAGCGGGAATGCTGCTTTCCTTCGCGGTGGGCACTTATATACTGGTTGCACTGCTTAGCTACGATTCACAGGATGCATCCTGGTCGCATAGTGGCACTAGTAGCGATATCTTGAACTATGGGGGGGTTGCCGGGGCCTGGATAGCTGACCTGCTGTATTACCTGTTTGGATTCCTTTCTTTTTTATTACCAGTGATGATTTTTTACAACGGTATGATTCTGGTAAAGATCCGTGATTCCAATCTGGAAGATCGTTACCAGTTGCTGGTGATTCGATGGAGTGGTTTTGTATTGACCATGATTTCCGGATCTGCGCTCGCGAGCCTGCATTTCGCTATCGAGCCGGGCGCGATGCCGGCCGATGCGGGTGGCATATTCGGGCAGATTACCGGTAATTATTTTTCACAGGGACTCGGCTTCCTGGGAGCGACAGTTTTACACATGGCTCTGTTCCTGGCCGGTTTGACATTGTTTGCTGGTATTTCGTGGCTTGCATTCGTGGATAATATCGGCAGATACACGCTGATGTTGTTAGGCGAGATTATCGATCAATACTATTTGCTCAGAGATCGTATCGAGGGAAGTCGTAATCGAACCCAGCGAGAGCAAATACTGACCGTACAACGGAAAAAGCAGGAAAAGCGCAAGCCGTTAAAGATAGAACCCGTCGTACAGCATGTCGAACAGAGTGTACGGGTCGAAAAGGAAAAACAGATCCCATTATTTTATACCGGCAACAAAAAGGGTGACAGCCTCCCAGCGTTGGCCTTGCTAGACGAACCCAGGCCTGTAAAAACGGGGTATAGCAAATCGGCTCTCGAAGCCATGTCACAACAACTGGAATTAAAGCTGCTCGATTTTGGTATAGAAATTCAGGTTGAGTCGGTCCATCCGGGCCCGGTAATCACCCGTTTCGAAATCCTGCCAGCACCGGGCGTTAAGGTTAGTCAGATTAGCAATCTTTCGAAGGATCTTGCACGTTCATTGTCGGTCTCCGGCGTTCGAGTGGTGGAGATTATTCCTGGAAAGTCGGTCATGGGGCTGGAGATTCCTAACGAGCATCGCGAACTGGTAGTTTTGAGTGAAATCATTCGCTCTAGCAATTTTGATCGCTCATCCTCATCGTTGACACTGGCTCTGGGAAAGGACATTAGCGGTAAGGCAGTCGTGACAGATTTGGCCAAAATGCCGCATTTGCTGGTGGCCGGTACTACCGGTTCAGGAAAATCGGTTGCGATCAATGCGATGATATTAAGTTTGCTCTACAAGTCTACTCCAGACCAGGTGCGCCTGATACTGATTGACCCAAAGATGCTGGAACTGAATGTATATGAGGGAATTCCACATTTGATCGCACCCGTCGTAACCGATATGAAGGAAGCTGCGAATGCATTGCGCTGGTGTGTGGCTGAAATGGAACGTAGATACCGTTTGATGGCGACTCTGGGTGTGCGTAATATCTCGGGATATAACAAAAAAATCCTTGAAGCCCAGAGTGCGGGTAAACCGATCAAGGATCCCCTGTTCGACAAGAACCAGTTATTATTAAACCCGGATGCCGAACCCGAACCCCTCGAAACACTGCCTTACATAGTGGTGGTAGTTGACGAATTCGCCGATATGATTATGGTGGTTGGTAAGAAAGTCGAGGAGCTCATTGCACGCCTGGCGCAAAAAGCCCGTGCTTCGGGATTGCATTTAATATTGGCGACCCAGAGACCCTCGGTTGACGTAATTACTGGTTTAATCAAATCCAATATCCCGACGCGCATCGCTTTTCAGGTTTCATCAAGGGTTGATTCGCGCACTATCCTCGATCAGATGGGAGCCGAAACATTACTAGGTCACGGTGATATGCTGTACCTGCCGCCGGGGACCAGCGTGCCGGAGCGAATACACGGTGCTTTTGTCGACGACCATGAAGTACATGCGGTGATCAAGGCGATCAAAAAAACCGGCGCACCCAATTATATTTTCAGTGTACTGGAGGAATCGTCACTCCCGGTATTACCCGGCGAAGCATCTAAGAATTCTAGTGGTGCAGAGAGCGATCCGCTCTACGACGAGGCCGTCGCAATTGTGACTGAGACTAGAAAGGCCTCTATTTCCTACATTCAACGTAGACTGAAAATTGGCTATAACCGGGCGGCACGCATGATCGAAGAAATGGAGGCTGCCGGCGTGGTTTCCATGGTTCAATCCAACGGTAGTCGAGAGGTGCTTGCACCGCCGCCGCCCACTATAGATTAGGCATAATTCAGCATGAAAAAATTCCTGACAATCCTTCTCGTAGCCAGTTATCTGTCCGGTACGGCGTTTGCGCAAAGTGCTGAAAGCCGACTCAATGCCGCGCTAAAAAGTCTGGATAATTTGACCGCTGACTTTAAGCAAACCGTACTCGATGAAGATAAGCAGGTAGTTCAACAAAGTAGTGGGCGGGTTGCAATTCAGCGGCCCGGGAAATTTTCGTGGATATATACTACCCCGTACGAGCAGCAAATTATCGCCGATGGGTCCGAATTATGGGTATACGATGTAGACCTGGACCAGGTCACGGTAAAGCCGATGGAGTCGGGCCTGGCCGCGGCGCCGATTATGATACTGATGCGACAACAGGATATTGGCAGGGAATTCGTGGTTAGTGAAGTAGGCCAACGTAAATTTCTGTACTGGGTTAGCCTCGAACCAAAAACCAGAGATATGGATTATTCGCAGGTTTATATAGGACTGGAGGATGGCGCGGTCAAGGCGATGGAATTACGCGACAACTTTGGGCAAAGCACCCAAATTGTATTCGAAAATATGAGGCTTAACGTCGTACACGACCCGGATATATTTAAATTTGTACCGCCTGAGGGAGTCGACGTTTTCGGTGTCGGTGGGTAACGTCTTTATACTGAATGTGTACCCGATCGGCGTTGGTTAACTCGTGAGCGATCTATTTGTCACAGACCTGGCTGTCAAAGACAGAGGGTTTCATCCGCTCGCCGATAGAATGCGACCGGTCAGTCTCGACCAGGTTTTCGGCCAGTCTCACTTACTAGGTAAGGACAAGCCGCTACGCCAGGCAATCGAAAGCAACAAATTACACTCCATGTTGTTCTGGGGACCGCCCGGTACCGGAAAAACCACGATTGCCCGACTGATCGCACAGTATTCTGATGCCAGATTTCTGACTATTTCGGCGGTACTATCCGGGGTAAAAGATATTCGCGAGGCTATCGAACTGGCCAGGCAACATCAGGGAAAAACCGTATTGTTCGTGGACGAGGTACACCGCTTCAATAAATCCCAGCAAGATGCGTTTTTACCCTACATAGAGGATGGCACTATTTTATTCGTCGGAGCCACGACCGAAAATCCTTCGTTTGAATTAAACAATGCATTGTTATCCAGGACGCGAACCTATGTGCTCAAACCAATATCACCCGGAGAGATTGAACAGGTCTTGCGTCGGGCATTAACCGACGAGGAGAACGGGCTCGGCCTTATGGGTCTTACGATCAGCGAAGAAGCCTGTGAAATGCTGGTAAGAGCCGCCGATGGAGACGCGAGGAGAGCATTAACCTTCCTTGAAATATCCTCTGACATGGTCGAATCGAAACAAATCGATACCGACCTGGTACGTGAAGTCGTTGCCCAGGGATTACGCCGATTCGATAAAAAAGGTGACCTTTTTTACGAGCAGATTTCGGCGTTACACAAGTCGGTACGGGGGTCCGATCCCGACGCTGCCCTCTACTGGTTTTGTCGTATGATCGATGGAGGCTGTGATCCACCCTATATTGCTCGACGAGTTGTTCGTATGGCGATAGAAGATATTGGAATAGCCGATCCCCGAGGTCTCGATCTCGCGTTAAAAGCCTGGGAAACTTACGAGAGGCTGGGCAGCCCGGAAGGGGAGTTAGCCATCGCGCAGGGGATTGTATACCTGGCCTGTGCAGCCAAAAGTAATGCGATTTACACTGCGTACAAGATGGCAATGCAGGATGCCCAGGAGTCAAGCCTGGATGTGCCAATGCAATTACGCAACGCCCCAACTGAATTTATGAAATCGCAGGGCTATGGAAAGGATTACCGGTACGCCCACGATGAAGAGGATGCATTTGCCGCCGGAGAACACTACTTTCCAGAGGGTATGGCCGCGAAGCGGTATTACCAGCCGGTTAATCGGGGGCTTGAAATCAAAATTGCCGAAAAACTCAAATACCTGCGATCAAAAAAGGGCTCTAAAAACAAATCCGTGCAGAAATGAATAAACCCTTTGCACAATCCTGCGAAGAGAACCAGGAAGCGATTCTGAATGTTATTTCATCCTATCTTCAGCCAGAAACCAGGGTTTTGGAAATAGGTAGTGGTACAGGCCAGCACGCGGTATATTTCGGCTCGAATATCCCACAACTATTCTGGCAATGCTCCGACCTTGCTGAAAACCTGTCAGGTATCAATGTCTGGATCGATGACGCCAATTTACCCAACCTGGCCGTGCCTATCGAGCTTGACGTTGGTTCGCATTGGCCCGAGATCAAATATGATGTGATTTTTAGCGCCAATACTTTTCATATAATGAACGAGGTACAGGTGGAACAGTGTGTGTTGCGCTGTGTAGATTGTCTTGAAACAGGGGGCTTCCTGATTATTTACGGGCCATTTAACTATAACGGAAGTTATACTTCGACCAGCAACGAAAATTTCGACTACTGGCTAAAATCACGTGATCCTGACAGTGGCATAAAAAACTTTGAGTGGTTAAACGAACTGGCACGAAGTGGAAATATGCGGCTCGTTGATGATATCGCGATGCCATCCAACAACAGGGTATTAATCTGGAAACACGAAACTTTTTCCGGTTAATATTGACTAAATATTGGTTACATAGCGGCTACTATACCCTAATTAGTTATGAATAAAATTTATGAATAAAACTATAAAATTATTGTTATTTATCTATTTGATGCTACTAAACCAGACCTTGCTGGCGGGAGTGGGAGACGGTCGCTGGTATAGCGCGGAACAGGTTAATCAGGGCAATATTTTATTCCAGAAAAACTGCGCCTCCTGTCATGGAAAGAATGCCGAATCGATCGTAAACTGGCAGCAAAAAGGTATTGATGGAAAGTACCCCCCACCGCCACTGAATGGTAGTGCACATACCTGGCACCATCCACGCAACCAGTTGAAAAAAACAATTCTGCAAGGCGGGATACAACTGGGGGGTTCGATGCCGCCATTTAGCGCTGTGTTGCAGGACGCCGAGATGGAAGCCGTAATCGCATATTTTCAGTCCAAATGGCCCGATCAGGTATACAGTAAGTGGGCGGGTCGATTCATGGTGGCTGCCACTAGCTCTAATCAGTCTGATATTACTCAATTATTAAGGATGCGCCTGGGAATCAACGAAGTAGCCGAACCAGTAGAAACCGAAGTTAAGGGTGTTTATCAAACACGTTTCGGCAATAAATTTGCCTATTTAATCGAAAACGGACGTTATGTGTTTATCGGTGATATGGTCGATTTGAAAAATGCCCGGAATTTGACCGAATTAAGTCGGCGTGAAGCCGTCAGTCAAGAGTTGGCAGTTATACCGGCTTCCATACTGGCGATATTTCCTGCCCAGGGTAAAGAAAAAACAATTTTAAATGTATTTACCGATACTTCCTGCCCTTATTGCAAGAAGTTGCACAAGGAAGTCGGTTTTTTGCAGGAAGCAGGCATTACCGTGCGTTACTTTCCTTATCCTAGAGGGGGAAGCCAGGGACCAGGGTACCAGACTTTAAAGCAGGTTTGGTGCGCCGACGACAAGGCAGAGGCAATGAGCATCGCCAAGGGAACTAAGGTGGGAATCTTACCCGATAACGTTAAATGTGCTGAAGCCAGTTTTGTTGATGAGGGTTTTGAAATGGGTAAACGGCTGGGAGTAACGGGAACACCCTCCCTTTTTCCCGAAGATGGAAGGAAAAT
This sequence comes from uncultured Gammaproteobacteria bacterium, assembly GCA_964544945.1. Lineage (GTDB taxonomy): Bacteria > Pseudomonadota > Gammaproteobacteria. Next base: position 12,232 of record CAZJEJ010000050.1, read on the forward strand.
AACCGGTTACATGCCCTATAGGGAACTAATTCCGACACTGTTAAAAAAACCTTAAAATAAGATAGATCAGTCGTGCCCCCAGGTTTTCCAGCGTTAAAAATTAATGTGTTAAAATCTGTGGAATCCTAAAATAGGATGGGTACGTTAAACAGGCAGGAAAGTCGGGGAGGGCAGCCCGGTGCCTCGAGATGGTATTTTGAAAATCAGGTATCAAATAGACTCAACCCCGTCTATCCCTACCGCATTCCTGCCGTGAAAGAGTCGCTGGCGGCTCTTGCTCGATAAGTGAGAACACCCTGGTCGGTATCAGTGTGATCGACGAAACCAGGAAACGGTTAGCCTGGAGGAAAATATAGTGGCTGAAGACGAATACTCTCGATTGCGTTGGTTGTGCCGCAGAGGGATGAAGGAACTCGATTTAATCATGACGCGATACCTGGATACGCAATTTTCGAAAGCTAGCGAAACCGAGAAAGAAAGTTTTCGAGACTTACTGGCATTGCCCGATCCAGAGTTGCTTTCGCTGTTGCTGGGGCGAAAACCTGCATCGTCAAGCCGTATTCAAAGCCTCGTTCAAATAATAAGAAAAATAGCCCGCCAGGCTTAATCCTCCAGACCATTACAGTGCACCAGTATCAAATCAACCAGTCTCCAATGTTAAGAAATTTAAACTTATCGTTATATCTGTTGGTTATCTTCTCGATACTAGCATTCATCGGAGAAATCTGGATGGCTGGACTCCTGGTATTGCTGGCGATACTGCTATTGATATTGGACTGCTTTGGCTGGCATGCAGCTAAGGCGAAGACCCCGACAGCTATAACCCTTCACACCGATAGTGGTGTGATCGAAATTCTACATCGGAACCACCACGAACGGTTCAAAAAATTTACGCTTCATCTCAATCGCTGGTTCGTGGTCCTGAAGCTACGCGACCGCGATGTATCCAGGAGCTTTCTGCTAATCGGCGAACGCTTCGGCTCTATGGCTGAATATCTCCACTTCAGACATCAAATCCTCAAAATGAGTAAGGATCGATATGCTGCTTGACCTCGATTCAGTCCAGTCCGGGCACTCAGCCAGGGTGCGAAGCTTTTCAGGCTTGATGGATCTCTACGAGCAAAATTACATACGGTTACGAAAAATCGCACCTGACTTAAGCGTAGCCGATCAGATGATTTCATCAACCGCAGGTCACGCAGATCTATATCTCAGTGTCCGCGAACGTTGCAAATACACCACAATGCTGAGTATGACCTATCGCTTCGGTAAGCCTGGCGATCATGTTTTTGAACCGGATATGCACATTAAGGTCTATCACGACGCACGGGTGGTTGAGGTGCAGCACTATCACAAACGAAAGTATGGACGGGTGATCAATAATTACTCGATACAGTACAAGTGGGCTATGAATCGATTTTTGTACAAATGGCTTGGTTTTTGCGGTTACCAGGGCCATTTCTTTCAGCCAACGAAACACTTGAAATACTGAATAATCAACTTTAAGTATACTATGTAAGCCATTGAATAAACAATCTTTGTACTAACTGTTATTTAGTCAGCAATAAATACATCTTGACCTTCCCATGCACTTGGATTAAATTCCTGACTGAATTAGTCAAGAATTATAGGTTTACCTATGCGATTGTCGACAAAAGGTCGTTATGCAGTGACTGCGATGATGGATATCGCTCTGCACGGGAAACAGGGACCAGTGACTCTCGCCGATATCTCTCAATGTCAGGGAATTTCCCTGTCGTACCTTGAGCAGCTCTTTTCCAAACTCAGGAAAAATGGACTGGTCAAGGGTGTGAGAGGACCGGGCGGTGGGTACCGGCTCGCCAGACCGGCTGATCAGATTTCAGTTGCTGATATTATTCAGTCGGTGGATGAAAAACTCGATATGACCAAGTGTGGCGGCCGGGGTGACTGTTCGAGCGGCGGGAAATGCCTGACTCATCAATTATGGTTTGACCTGTCTTGCAATCTATACAAATTTTTAAGTGGAATAAAGCTCGACCAATACGTGAATCGACCTGAAATTAATGAACTGGTTCAGAAGCGGGACACCCTGTATGGAAGATTTTTAAATCGTTCAAAAACGGCTGCCTGACTGGAGAATAACGTGACTGATGTGAAATTGCCTATTTATCTCGACAACAGCGCCACTACGCCAATAGACAAGCGTGTGGCTGATAAAATGGCTCTGTATTTAACCCTCGAAGGAGAATTCGGTAATCCTGCTTCACGCAGCCATGAATTTGGCTGGAAAGCAGAGAAAGCGGTAGATGAGGCAAGACAACAGGTAGCCGATTTGATCAACGCCGATCCGCGTGAAATAGTCTGGACCAGTGGTGCTACCGAATCGGACAATCTTGCTATCAAGGGTGCAGCTCATTTCTACCGTAAAAAAGGCAATCACATAATTACGGTTAAGACCGAACACAAGGCGGTACTGGATACCTGTCGTCAGCTCGAACGCGAAGGGTTTGAAGTCACTTATCTCGATCCAGAAGAAAACGGCCTGATCCGGCTGGAAAAAATCAAGGCCGCGACCACCAGCGACACCATTTTGATTTCAGTAATGCACGTCAATAATGAAATCGGGGTTATTCAGGACATCGAGGCAATCGGCGAATTTGCGCGCGAACAAAAGATAATATTTCATGTAGACGCTGCTCAGTCAGCCGGGAAGGTTGAAATTGATCTGGCCTCCCTGAAGGTGGATCTGATGTCGTTTTCAGCACATAAAATCTATGGACCTAAGGGAATCGGGGCGCTTTATGTGCGACGTAAACCACGCGTTCGGCTTGAAGCGCAAATGCACGGCGGGGGGCACGAACGAGGACTCAGGTCGGGTACGCTGGCCACGCATCAAATCGTCGGCATGGGAGAAGCATTTCGTATTGCGAGTGAAGAAATGGCAAGCGAAAATGATCGCATCCGTATGCTACGGGATCGCCTGTATAAGGGCTTGAACGATATGGAGGAAGTCTATGTCAACGGTGACTACGAGATCCGTGTTTCAGGCAACCTGAATATTAGTTTTAATTTTGTCGAGGGTGAGTCGTTGATCATGGCTCTGCGTGATCTTGCTGTTTCGTCCGGATCAGCCTGCACTTCGGCGAGCCTTGAGCCATCGTATGTATTGCGCGCGCTGGGGCGAAACGATGAACTCGCGCATAGTTCTATCCGATTTACCATCGGTCGTTTCACTACACTCGAAGAGATCGACTACAGCATCGACCTGGTAAGAAAGGCAGTCGATAAACTGCGCAATTTATCGCCGCTTTGGGACATGTACAAGGCCGGCATCGACTTGAATTCTATTGAATGGGCGACACATTGATCGCCGCGTTAAGAGGAAGTAATCATGGCATACAGTGAAAAAGTTCTGGATCATTATGAAAACCCACGTAATGTGGGCGTGATCGA
>CAZJEJ010000051.1:0-4059 GCA_964544945.1 uncultured Gammaproteobacteria bacterium
GGTCGAATGAATTCGACCCTACAATTTTTTCTCACTTAATCGGGGGACGAGCCTAAAAATGATTCTTTACAAAACAGTCAATAATGTAGCGCTAATCACCATGGATGCCGCCCCGGTCAATGCGCTCGGACTGGCCATGCGCGAGAACCTGCTCGAAAACCTGAATCGGGCCTACACGGACGATGCGGTACAGGCCGTTGTAATCACTTCGAATCTCACGCTGTTTTGTGGTGGTGCCGATATCGAGGAATTCAATAGCGACAAGTTATGGACTTCACCGAACCTGTCCGACCTGATCGAGGCTCTCGAAAACGCGCCCAGGCATGTAATAGCCGCGATCAATGGCATTGCCATGGGAGGCGCACTCGAACTGGCGATGGGATGCGACTATCGTATCGCACGCCAGTCGGCAAAAATGGGCTTGCCGGAAATCAAGCTGGGCCTGTTTCCCGGCGCGGGTGGCACCCAGCGCCTGCCGAGACTCGCAGGTTTGCAGGCCGCGACCGACATGATCCTTTCCGGCAATCCCGTGACTGCTGATCTGGCCGAATCAACCGGTCTGGTAGATCGTGTTGTGCCGGACGATGCCGACTTTGTCGAACAGACATTGAGCTACGTCGGGGAACTGCTTGGCAGTAACGCACCGCGCCGACACTGCGCCCAAATCGATGTCGATCTGTCGCAGGTAGGCGACGATTTTTTCGATCAAACCCGGGCAGCAATAACACGCAAGGCCCGTGGCCAGATCGCGCCCGAGTACTGCCTGAAATCGATAGAGTTGTCCACCAGACTACCCCTGACCGAAGCGCTGGCGGCTGACACCATCGCGTTTCGCGAATTACTCATCACACCTCAATCGCGAGCGATGATTCACCTGTTTTTTGGTGAACGCGAGGCGCAAAAAATACCGAGTATCGCACGCGATACCGCGAGTCGTGGCATCAATACTGTCGGCGTGATTGGTGCGGGCACCATGGGTACCGGCATCGCCATCGCCTGCCTCGATGCGGGTTTAGCAGTCACCTTGCTGGAAACCAGCGAACAGGCGCTCGACCACGGCCTGGACAAGATCGCACAACATTATGACCGCTCGGTAGCGAAGGGTCGAATCAATGACGCAAAGGCCGAACGTTTAAAAGCGGATCTTACCGGTACGCTCGATTTCGCCGCCCTGGCCAATGCTGACCTGGTAATCGAAGCGGTTTTCGAAGACATGACGATTAAGAAAACAGTATTCAGACAACTCGATAAGGTATGCAAACCGGGAGTCATCCTGGCTTCCAACACGTCAACGCTTGATCTCGATGAAATTGCTCGAACTACCTCGCGTCCGAGTGACGTGATAGGCCTGCATTTTTTCAGCCCGGCCAATATCATGCGTCTGCTCGAAATCGTACGTGGCGAGGCCAGCGGCGTCGAGGTGATTAAGACCACGCAACAATTCGCCAAACGTATCCGAAAATTGCCGGTGGTAGTCGGCGTATGCTTTGGCTTTGTCGGCAACCGTATGTTCGAACCCTATTTTCGCGAAGGCTCGCGGTTACTGCTCGAAGGCGCAAGCCCCGAACAGGTCGACCGTGTGCTCACCGAATTCGGTATGGCGATGGGGATCGTGTCGGTAGCCGACCTCGCCGGCGTCGACGTTAGCTTCCGCGTACGCGAATCACGCCGTGAAGAATTTGCCCATGACCCGAGTTACCAGGCGATCCAGGACAAACTCTACGACCTCGGCCGTTACGGTCAGAAAACCGGCCGTGGCAGTTATTTTTACAAAGATCGGGAAAAGACCTCCGATCCCGAGATAATCACCCTGTGCGAACAACTCGCTGCCGATCTGGATATCGAACGCCGGGAGATTCCAGACGAGGAAATTCTTGAACGCTGCCTGTACCCACTGATCAATGAAGGCATCCAGATTCTGCACCAGGGCATTGCCTACCGCGCAGGCGACTGTGACCTGATCTGGGTCAACGGCTACGGCTTCCCCGCCTGGCGTGGCGGACCTTTATGGTATGCCGACGAGATAGGGCTCGATCGGGTGCTGGCAGGCATGAATCGATATCGCAAGAATCTTGGGGATTATGGTGAGATGTGGTTTCAACCGGCAGTTTTGTTGGAGCAGTTGGCTTCTGGGGGTGGAAAGCTTTCCGATTATGTGCGATTGTGATACTAAAACCGTTACTGACCACTAGTAGATAATTTCGGGTGGAATACCGTGAAGATAAAAACACTCATACTCTCTATCCTCGTAGGCTACATGTTGTTTACCAGTGCATGGGCCGAACACGAGGCAAATCATCGTTATAACATTCGCGGTTACGTTCTCGACGCGCGCCAACAGGGTGTCGGCGGTTTAGCCGTTCAGGTCTTTTCCGGGACCCAGGTACTGGGCACAAACAGGACCGATTCTGATGGTTATTATTCTCTGCGTTTACACTTGCACGATTCGGACCGTGGTCGAACTCTCGTGCTTCGAGTTGGAGGACACAAGGCCAAATTACGAGTCAGGTTTGATACCTCAGACAAAACCACGCCTCGGGTGCATGAAGCCAATTTCGTCAATGGTGCCTTTGTCGAAGGTGAACTCGGACGTTTTCGTATGCCATCCTGGATATATCCCATGGGTGGCTTATTCTTGCTGGGCGTCGTCATCGTAATGCTCGAAACCCGCAGGAAAAAGAAAATCCGGCAAAAAATGAAAGCCTCACATCCGCATCTGCAATCCACTAAACATAAATCAAAGAAGGGGCGTCGAAAAAAACGTTAGCACAATCATTGATGCAGAGTTATGAGAAAGCATTCACCTTTTCCAAAGTGAATATAAGGACAGGCTTGATCGTTTCCAATAAAATTCAATCATAATTATTTTACAGGTATCCTAATGAAAGACGCGCTCATCGTATCCACCGCTCGCACACCAATCGGCCAGGCCTTCAGGGGCTCGCTCAACAATATCAAGTCACCCACCCTGATGGCGCATGCAATTCACCATGCAGTAGTTCGCTCGGGTATCGAGGCCGAAGAAATCGACGACGTGGTTATTGGCTCGGTACTGACCGCGGGTACCGCCGGAATGAATATCGGACGCCTCTCGTCGCTTGCCGCGGGTCTGCCCGATACGGTTCCCGCGCAAACCATCGACCGCCAATGTTCCTCCGGGCTGATGGCGATCTCTATCGCGGCCAAACAGATTATCGTCGATGGCATGGATACAGTGGTCGCGGGTGGGCAGGACAATATTTCTGCGCTGCAAAATCAATACATGCAATGGGTCGGCGATGAAAAAGACCCGAGCGTGACCGACAAGGCGGAACACGCTTATATGCCAATGTTATTAACGGCTGAAACCGTGGTGAACAAGTTTAAAATATCGCGTGAAGCGCAGGATGAATACGCACTGCAATCACAAATGCGTACCGCCGCTGGACAGGAAGCCGGTAAGTTTGACGACGAGATCGTACCGATTTCAACGACGCGTAAACTCAAAGACAAGGAAACCGAGGAAATCAGTTTCCAGGACACAACGCTTTCCAAAGACGAGGGCAACCGGCCTCAAACCACCCTGGAAGGTCTTGCCAACCTGTCGCCCGTTATCGAAGGTGGTAGCATCACTGCGGGCAACGCGAGTCAACTATCCGATGGCGCATCGGCCTGTGTATTGATGGAAGCGAGCCTCGCCGAAAAACGTGGATTGCAGCCACTGGGTATATATCGTGGTATGGCTGCCGCAGGTAACGCACCCGAAGAAATGGGTATCGGCCCGATTTACGCGATTCCCAGGTTGCTTAAAATAAACGGCCTGAACATCGATGATATAGACCTGTGGGAAATCAATGAAGCCTTCGCCTGCCAGACTATTTACTGCCGTGACAAGCTTGGAATCGACAATGAAATATTCAACGTCAATGGTGGTTCGATATCGATTGGTCACCCTTACGGCATGACCGGTGCCCGTCAGACCGGGCACATCTTGATCGAAGCTAAACGACGTGGCGCGAAACTCGTGGTGGTATCGATGTGCGTCGGCGGGGGTATGGGCGCCGCGGCATTGTTCGAGGT
>CAZJEJ010000051.1:4159-10708 GCA_964544945.1 uncultured Gammaproteobacteria bacterium
TGGTGGTATCGATGTGCGTCGGCGGGGGTATGGGCGCCGCGGCATTGTTCGAGGTAGCTTAACCAGGGTAAATGACTAACCAGCTAAACCAGGCTGGTTAGTCCAATCACGCAAATCAGGAGGAGCGCGCTGCCAAGTATGCGTTTGAACTGTCGGTCGTTACCCAGCATAGTGTCGTGCATCTTCAGGCCGATAACATGACCGATACCGGCGATGGGAAACAGTATTAAAGCGCTGCCGAAATGCAGCTTAACGTCAAATGCGGCCAGCGTGCTCATCTTGATCGTGACCAGAATAATCCACAATACAAACAAGGTATCGCGCAATTTATTCTTGCTCACCTGGTGCATGAAAACAGCCGCGATCAGCGGTGCGCCAGTCAGTGTCGTACCCGAAAAATAGCCACCGATGGCCAATAGTAACTTGTCGCTCCAGCCTTTCTCGCTCTGTATACTAAAATTCAAAATCCATAAGATAGCGTAGAGCGCCGTAATTGCATACACGATAATGACCAGCCAGTCATTGGGCAGGCTAATCAACCCAAATACACCGATCATCTTGGTTGGTAAAATAAATACGATGTTCTTTTTCAAACATGCCCAGTCGACATTTCCCAGCCGAGAACGCAGAGTGAACACGGTGAAAAACAGCAGGTGTGCGCCTATCATCGGCAACCAGAATAATGGCTGGTCATAGATTAGCAGTAAAAGGGGCAGGGTCAACGCGGCACCGCCAAACCCTAATCCGCTTCGTACGAAACCTGACCAGGCAAATAGCAGTATAGTAAAAAAGAGCTGAATCCAGTTGAATTCAAATAATTGAATGGAGCCGAAGAGGTTTTCCATGGCCGGCATATTACACGATTCGATATTTGGGACGTTATTATTTAGAAGGAAATCGACCGGAGGGAAAAACATATCCACTTCATGTTTCAGGTAAAGCAGGAATCAATTACGAAATTGTTTATAATCGACCGATTTACTCACCAAATACCCTGGAGATACCTATGGCCGACAACACCGTCACGATCACCGACAATCGCAACGGCCAACAGGCAGAATTCGATATATTAGACCCGACTATCGGTAATTCGAGCATCGATGTTCGTCATCTAACAAGCAAGCTCGGTTTGTTTACTTACGACCCCGGATTTCAGGCCACTGCGAGCTGCAAGAGCGACATTACCTATATCGATGGTGATGCCGGGATCTTACGCTATCGTGGTTATCCGATCGAGCAACTGGCACAGCACAGTAACTACATGGAGGTCAGCTATTTACTCATGAATGGCGAATTACCCGATGATTCGCAATATCAAGATTTCTTCGACTCCATCAAGAACTATGCCACCGTGCATGAGGGTTTGATGCAATTCATCAACGGCTTTCACAATGACGCTCATCCGATGGCCATTATGGTCGGCGTAGTAGGCGCGCTGTCGGCCTTTTATCACGACTCACTCGACATTACTAATCCGGAACATCGCGAGTTGTCCGCACATCGCCTGCTCGCCAAAATGCCAACTATTGCCGCTTTAAGCTACCGTCATGCGAATGGCCATCCACCAATCTATCCCCGTACCGATTTAGGATACATCGAGAATTTTCTGAATATGATGTTCAGCCACCCGACCGAGGATTATCAAGTCAGCAAGGTAGCCGCGCGCGCGATGGAACTAATTTTTATATTACATGCGGATCACGAGCAAAACGCGAGTACTTCCACGGTCAGGCTTTCGAGCAGTTCTGGCGCCAATCCATTCGCCTGTATCGCCGCGGGTATTGCTTCTTTATGGGGACCCGCTCATGGCGGCGCCAACGAAGCCGTGATCAATATGCTGGAAGAGATCAACGATCCCTCGGAAATTCCAAAATATATCGAACGGGCTAAGGACAAAGACGATAATTATCGGTTGATGGGGTTTGGGCATCGTATTTACAAGAACCACGATCCCAGGGCAACAATCATTCGCCAGGCCTGTAACGACTTGCTCCAGGAAATGGATACTATCAACCAGCCCATGTTAAAAATCGCAAAGGAACTGGAACGTATCGCACTGGAAGACGAGTACTTCGTCGAACGAAACCTCTACCCGAACGTCGATTTTTACTCGGGTATCATTCTCAAGGCTCTGGATATGCCCCTCAATATGTTTACCGTGGTATTTACCATGGCGCGTACCGCAGGATGGATATCGCAATGGGCTGAAATGATGACCGACCAGGAACAACGCATCGGTCGACCACGCCAACTCTATATGGGCGTAGAGAAGCGTGACTATGTCGAGATAAACAAGCGCGGTTAGCCTTGGGCCGTATATAAGTAGTATAAAACTTATACATTTCGAGTTTTTGAAGTGCGTTTAAACTAATTCGGCTACACTGAGTCAATACCTTGACACTTTGAAAGGTCGATTCATGCTAGATAACACGGACAACCCACTCGCTCAATTCCAGATTGATATCGATCGGGCTATAGCTGCAATCGAGAATATCATTCTCGGCAAACCCCAACAGATACGCCTGGCAATCTGTTGTTTACTCGCTCGCGGTCACTGTTTAATCGAGGATTTGCCCGGGGTTGGAAAGACCACCCTGTCGCAAACCATTGCCCATGTTTTTGGCCTGGATTTTAGTCGTATCCAGTTTACCAGCGACCTGTTACCAGCCGATATTCTCGGCGTTTCCATATTCGACCCCAAGCGACAGATTTTCAATTTTCACCCGGGCCCCATTTTTTCCCATTTCGTGCTCGCCGACGAAATCAATCGGGCGACACCGAAAACGCAGAGTGCCCTGCTCGAAGCAATGGAAGAAAGACAAATTACCGTGGAAGGTAAGACAAGACCCCTGGAAGAACCTTTTTTCGTGATCGGTACGCAAAATCCCCTCGATCAATCCGGTACCTTTCCATTACCGGAGTCCCAGCTAGATAGATTTATGATGAAAATACGACTCGGTTATCCAGATACCGAAGCCGAGCTGGCATTACTATCTGCGGGCAACCCGCGCGATAGATTGCCACAGATATCTGCATCATTCGGGCACCAGCGATTTATAGAAATTCAGCATGCAGCAGAAAGTATTTACTGCTCCGAACCGTTATTACAGTACGTACACAACCTAATTCAGGCGACACGCAACCCTGGACTATTTGTTTATGGCATTTCACCACGAGCCGGCCTGGCGATTATCCGTGCGAGCAAAGCCTGGGCGTTAATGGGTGGCCGAGACTATATCGAACCGGGCGACGTGAAATCCATTTTTGCGGCCGTGACAGGGCATCGTCTCACTCCAACCGATCAACACAGCAAGTCCACCGAGGCAATGGTGGAAAACCTGCTAGAAACCGTACCGATCCCCTGAGCCTCGTTCCCTTCATGTAACAGGCGGGCTAAATGACTCTATTTCCTCTGGCAATGCCGAAAACCATGCGTGAGCGAATCGATGCATGGATCGCCAGTCGAAATCCGCCGAGCAAGGATCGAATACTGCTACACAATCGACGCCTGTATATCCTGCCGACCCGCTTTGGTTATTTATTTGGCGCAATGCTGATGTTGCTGTTTCTGGCCGCGATCAATTATCAAAACAGCATGGCATTTGTGCTCACCTTCATGCTCACCGCTCTGGGGATTATCAGCCTGTGGCAAACGCATAAAAATCTACTCGATCTTGAAGTGGACCTGCTATCACCGCGACCGGTATTCAACGGTGAGCCTCTGGAGTTACTATTGAATTTCAAACATCACAACAATAGTTTCCGATATGCCGTTGGGGTGCAATACGCCGGGCAACCTCCAGCCTATGTCGGCTTAGAGCCACAGGGTAAGGCCGAGGCGCTGCTAAAGATTCCAACCCGCAATCGAGGCCAGTTCAAGCCGAAGGGCCTGACCGTTTTTACCCGTTATCCCACGGGATTGTTTCACGCCTGGGGTTGGTTAAAATTCGATACGCCAATACTCATTTACCCGAAACCGCATTCGGGAGTCGCTTTGCAGGAAACAATGGTAGAGCAACACGATGGTAAAACCACCACCAGCACCGTTGAGGGAGATGACTTCGCTGGATTACGCGAACATCGAAAAGGGGAATCACTACGCCATATCTCCTGGAAAGCATACGCGCAGGGCAAGGGTTTGTTGACCAAGACTTTCCAGGGGCACGCCCGACCGTCGTTGTGGATCGACTGGTATCAAATCCAGGATAAGCCGCTAGAGGAAAAACTGTCGCATATGACTGCACTCGCTATCCTGGCTGAAAATGAAAATCAGAAATATGGTCTAAAACTACCCGGGCTTATAATCGAGCAAAATAGCGGTACCGCGCACAAGATCGCCTGCCTGTATGCGATCGCGACCTTCCAGCAAGCCAATTTCAATCAGGACTTCGACCCTGATGAATAGCCAAACCATCCAAAATTTACCTATAGATGCTATTCCACAGGAGATTGCGAGTCGCTCGACCGTCTTTGCCGTAAGCTTTAGCTTTCTGTTTTCGATTGCGCCGCATTTTCGGAATTTACCTCTATGGGTAAGTGGATTTGTGGTCGTCGCGCTCGGATGGCGCACTTTGCAAAATCTTGATCGGGTCAGGATTTTACCAAAATGGCTGTTAGTTCCGATGGTTTTAATCGGGGGCATTAGTGTCTTTGCCGAATACTGGACAATTGTGGGACGCGATGCCGGGCTGGCACTATTGACCGTTATGACATCGTTAAAATTTCTTGAAAGTCGCAACCATCGTGACATGTTAATCCTGATTTTCCTGTGCTATTTTCTAATCGCAACCCACTTTTTATTTTCGCAAAGTATCTTGATTGCAACCCTGATGCTGGCAACCCTGGTCGTGATTACCACCACACTGATTACGCTCAACCAGCGTGATGACAACGTATCTATCGGCGCTCGCCTGAAAATTGGCGCTCGCCTGGTGCTGTTGTCTATACCACTCACGTTAATTCTGTTTATCCTGGTGCCGCGTATACCCGGTCCGCTGTGGGGTATAACCGACGAGCAAAGAGGGGGCATAACCGGCTTGAGCGATTCCATGTCGCCGGGGAAAATCAGTAATTTAATCCGCAGTAACGAAGTTGCTTTTCGCGTCGAATTCAAGGGTGAAGTACCATCGCAGGAAAAACTCTATTGGCGTGGGCCGGTAATGGCCCAGTTTGACGGCAAGCGATGGTACCAGTCCCGACGTCATAAGTTAGATCGCTTCGACATGAAATCCTTCGACGACTTGACCGAATATACCGTCACCCTGGAGCCCAATGGTGAACGCTGGTTGCTGGCACTCGATATACCGACCCAGTTAGTTAAGGACAGCATAATGACTGCCGATTTTCAACTCACCAGCAAGCGCGAAATCAACGACCTACGCCGCTATACGCTCAAATCCGGTTTGTCTTATCAGGTAGGTATGAAGGAGTCGGTTGATTATCTTGAACAGACAATCGATTTTCCTGAAGACGAAAATCCCCGAACCATAGCACTCGGTAGAGAGCTGGGAAAGCGTTACAGCAACCCGGAAGATATCGTACGCCAGGTACTGGATATGTTTCGTGATCAGAACTACGTATATACCTTGAATCCACCCGTGTTTCGCGACGATGTTATGGACAGATTTCTGTTTGAAAGCAAGCGTGGGTTTTGCGAAATATATGCTGGTAGTTTTGCATTGCTAATGCGCGCGGCGGGCATACCGACACGAATAGTCACGGGCTACCAGGGAGGTGAGTACAACCAGGTGGGTAATTACCTGATTGTGCGCCAGTCCGATGCGCACGCCTGGACCGAAGTCTGGATTGAAAACAAGGGATGGATTCGGGTTGACCCCACGGCCGCAGTATCGCCGACTCGCATCGAACAGGGTCTCGACGAAGCACTTAAAGATGAAATATCTAACTTTCGAATCCAGAACAGAAACCCATTGTTCGGAAACCTGTTGTATAGCTGGGACAACCTCCAATATAGCTGGAACAACTGGGTATTGAACTACGATCAACGCAAGCAAAGGAATTTCTTAAACGAACTCGATATAGGTATCAATGACTGGGGTGACATGGTCTTTGCTCTGGTATTGATGCTGTTGTCGGTCAGTGGATTGTACTGGCTGCTTAGCTGGTATCGAGAACGCCCGAGCAAGCCCGAACCCTGTGATATCTATTTCGGCCGGCTGTTAAGGAAATTGAAGAAGTTTGGTCTGGAGAAAAAGCCATCGGAAGATACGCGGGCATTTTTTGGACGGATAGAATTCAGTGACCTGCAACAAAAAGATCAGATATCTCAGGTTATCGATCTGTATAACCTGATTAAATATGGACGCGGCAATCCTGATACACAGTCTTTGAATAGCCTTCGTTCGTTGGTGGATTCGATCAGGGTTTAGAACCTGCACAGGATAAAGGCGATTACCCGTATAGGGGTTATATCAGGACCGTACATTGTGCAAACGGGGTTGGTCGAATGAATTCTGCCCTACAGGGTCATGTAGGGCCGAATTTATTCGGCCGTTTTATATTTACTCCACGACAATCAAATCCAGTGGC
>CAZJEJ010000051.1:10808-12009 GCA_964544945.1 uncultured Gammaproteobacteria bacterium
GGCCGAATTTATTCGGCCGTTTTATATTTACTCCACGACAATCAAATCCAGTGGCGACCGACTGAGCCTTTCGCAGCCATCTTCGGTGACCCGCACGGTATGCCCCAGGGTCATCGCATGCTGGCTAGCGGAATTAACGAAAATCATGTGCATGAAAAATATCATATTGGGTTCGGCAATCAATGGATTGTCGTGATATAGCATTGGCCAGTCCATCCAGGTCGGAGTATAGGTAGTTCCCAGCGAATAACCGCAGGCGTTAAGGCGGTGACTTTTAAGACCCGCCGCATCGGCCACGCGCGCGTGGGTATCGAAAACTTCACCAACTGCCACTCCGGGGCGCAGGGTCTGCTCGCAGGAATCCAAAGCCTCTACGGCAATTTCGTGCATGCGCCGATGTTCGGCATCGACTTCGCCAACGATAATCGTGCGCATCATCGCGGCGTGGTAGTGTCGATAAGCGCCAGCCCACTCCAGGGTCAGCTGATCCTGCTCGGCCAGGTGTTTCCTGCCGCTAAAGTAGCGGCATAACAGGGCATCGGCCCCGGCACCGATGATAAACTCATTACCGGGATAGTCCCCTCCCCCGGCAAAAATGGCCTGGTGCATCGCACCCAGGATATCACCTTCCCAGGCACCGGGCTTGATCAACGGTAACGCCGCTTCGAGCGAATCATCGGCGAGTTTCGCCGCTTTTCTGACATAGTCTATTTCTGCATTGCTCTTTACCACTCGATGCGAAGTCACCAGGTCGGATGCATCGCTCAATTCGCAAAAACCGGTGATTTCCTGCTCCAGTTGACGCCATACCGAGGCTCGCAATCCATAGGCGTCGTACTCGATTCCAAGGTTTTTATCTCGACAGCCAAATTCATCGAGCATTTCGATCAATTGCTTCGCCGGATTACTGTCCGCACGATCGGTCCACACGCGAATATCCTCGATCACCGAGGTATGCTGCGCCTGGCGCAAATCGGGTGCTCGTGTCAATAATGCAAAACGACCATCGGCGAGCAACAACAGGCACTGGAAAAAGCAATAACCAAAGGTATCGTATCCACTGAGATAAAAATCCGTTTCCTGACGAAAACACAGCAGGCCATACAGACCACGCTGCTCCAGCTCGACACACACTCGTTCGCGGCGTTGCTGTAATTCTTCTTTGCTAAAGTGGATTGCCATAAAATTCTCTCGTTTTATT
>CAZJEJ010000051.1:12109-15613 GCA_964544945.1 uncultured Gammaproteobacteria bacterium
TCGCGTCTGGTAAATTCTTAAAGTACCTTTCCTTGATTATAGCAATATCGTCCCTGACCTGCGCCGCCTCTTCGAACTCGAGGTTACGGGCATGTTCGTACATGCGTTTTTCCAGTTTTTGCAAATGGGCATTCAATTGTTTTGCACTGAGCTGCTCGTATTGACTCGCTCGTTCGGCTACCTTGTCGAAGCGACGCACGCGTTGGTTCGACGCGCTCGCGTAGCCGACATCCATGACATCGGTTACTGTTTTCTGTATGCCCCGGGGCGTGATGTTATGAATCTGGTTATAGGCGACCTGCTTTTCACGGCGCCTGTCGGTTTCGTCGATGGCGCGTTGCATCGATCCTGTCACCCGGTCCGCGTATAGAATCGCCTTCCCATTGATATTTCGCGCGGCGCGACCAATGGTTTGAATCAACGCACGATCGGAACGCAGGAATCCTTCCTTGTCGGCATCGAGGATGGCCACCAGCGATACTTCGGGCATATCGAGCCCTTCGCGTAGCAGGTTAATTCCCACCAGTACATCGAACTCGCCGAGCCTGAGGTCACGGATAATCTCCATGCGTTCGACGGTATCGATGTCGGAGTGCAGGTAGCGTACGCGAACACCATGTTCGTCCAGGTAATCGGTCAAGTCTTCGGCCATGCGCTTGGTGAGCGTGGTGATCAACACCCGTTCCTTACGCTCCACGCGTTTATTGATTTCCGACAACACATCGTCGACCTGACTCGTGGCAGGGCGAACTTCGAGGGTCGGATCGACCAACCCGGTTGGACGCACGACCTGGTCGACTATTGCCCCACTTAGCTTTTTTTCATAGTCACCTGGCGTGGCAGAAACAAAAATCGTTTGTGGCGACATCTGCTCGAATTCATCAAAGCGCAGCGGACGATTATCGAGTGCCGATGGTAAACGAAAACCATACTCGACCAGCGTTTCCTTGCGCGAGCGATCACCGCGGTACATGCCCCCGATTTGCGGTACCGAGACGTGGCTTTCGTCTATAAACAGCAAGCAGTTGTCGGGCAGGTAATCGAATAGCGTCGGTGGTGGCTCACCGACTTCACGCCCCGACAAAAACCGACTGTAATTCTCGATACCGCTGCAATAACCCAGTTCGCGCATCATTTCGAGATCGTAGTTGACTCGTTGCTCCAGGCGTTGTGCTTCTACCAGTTTATTGTTGCGATTGAGCTCTTCGAGCCGGTGTTTCAACTCCTGTTTGATCGCATCGAACGAAGCCAGAATCGTTTCACGCGGCGTGGCATAATGCGTCTTGGGGTATATCGTCGTGCGCTTCACAGTCTTGTTGATTTCGCCGGTGAGTGGATCGAACAGGCTGATTTTCTCAACCTCGGAATCGAACAGCTCTATACGCACTGCTTCGCGTTCAGAATCCGCAGGATGGATATCGATTACTTCACCACGCACCCGATAGGTTCCACGTTTCAAGTCTATATCGTTGCGACGATACTGTAATTCCGCGAGCCGGCGTAAAATACTACGCTGGTCGATTTCGTCACCCACGACCACATGCAACAACATTTTCAGGTAGGACTCAGGGTCGCCAAGACCATAGATTGCAGAAACCGACGCGACAATAATTGTGTCCCGGCGCTCGAACAGGGACTTGGTTGCCGATAAGCGCATCTGCTCTATATGTTCGTTGATCGAAGCATCTTTTTCGATAAAGGTATCGGACGCCGGTACGTAGGCTTCGGGCTGATAGTAATCGTAGTAGGATACAAAATATTGCACCGAGTTATGCGGGAAGTATTCTTTCATTTCGCCGTAAAGCTGCGCAGCCAGAGTTTTATTGTGCGCCATGATGATCGCAGGACGTTCAAGCTGCTGAATGACATTGGCGGCGGTAAAGGTTTTGCCCGAGCCGGTCACGCCCAGCAGTGTCTGGTGCATCAGGCCGTCTTTGATACCTTCGCTCAGTTGTTCAATCGCCTCGGGCTGGTCTCCGGCAGGCTGATAATCGGTCACCAGTTTAAATTTTTTACTCATTGAAATAAATTATCTTGATCATTGCCAACCAGGGCTTTACACCCTGGCCCTGCATTGTATATTCTTCATTCTCTTTCGAACCCCGAGGCCAGCAGGAATTCACAGTGTTTAACGACCTTTCAGATCGCGTGCACGCGATAAAACCATCCCCCACTTTAGCAGTTTCAAATTTGGCTAGCCAGCTTCGTGCGCAGGGTCGCGATATTATCGGGCTAGGCACCGGCGAACCCGATTTCGACACCCCGCAACATATCAAGGATGTCGCCATCGAAGCGATCAGGCAGGGTCAAACCAAATACACAGCGGTGGATGGAACGATCGAGTTAAAGCAGGCCATCATCGATAAATTCGCGCGCGACAATCAGTTTAGCTACCAGCCCGACCAGATCCTGGTATCCAGCGGTGGCAAACAAAGCTTTTACAATCTGTGTCAGGCGGTAATAAATGCGGGCGATGAAGTCCTGATTCCCGCGCCCTACTGGGTTTCATATCCCGATATGGTGCTATTGGCCGAGGGAAAACCCGTTATTATCGAAACCGGCTTAGACACTGCTTTGAAAATCACGCCCGAAATGTTGGCCGCCTCAATTACACCAAAAACCCGCATGCTGGTTTTAAACAGCCCGTCAAATCCCAGTGGCGGTACTTATTCAAAAGCAGAACTGGCGGCTATTGGCGAGGTATTGCTCCAGCATCCCGATATCCTGGTCGTTACCGACGATATGTACGAGCACATCATTTGGGGTGAGGCTGAGTTCTGCAATATTCTCAACGCATGCGAGGGCCTATACCCGCGTTGCATGGTATTAAATGGAGTATCCAAAGCTTACGCGATGACTGGCTGGCGCATCGGTTACGCGGCGGGACCGGCGGATATCATCAAGGCGATGAAGAAAATCCAGTCGCAGAGCACTTCCAATCCGTGTTCGGTTTCACAGGCGGCCTCGGTCGCAGCACTCAACGGTGATCACGCCTGTGTGCGGGAGATGGTCGTGGAATTCAAGAAGCGCCACGACTTCGTGGTATCGTCACTGAACGCGATCCGGTACATTCACTGCCTCGAATCGGACGGAACCTTTTACTGTTTCCCCAATATTCAGGGCTTTATCGACGCCCACGAAAGCGTAAAATCGGACATTGACGTGGCGAACCTGTTACTCGACAAGGTTGGTGTCGCGCTGGTTCCGGGGTCGGCATTTGGCGCCGATGGATATATGCGCATATCGTTCGCGACCAGCATGGAAAACCTGGAAAGTGCCATGGAGCGCATCAAGCAGGTTTTTGAGGAAGACTTTTAAAGAGCACTAGCTAAATGTGGTTGCCATTTTTTTAAGATCATTTAGTATACGCAACCTCTGTTCCCCGGTAGCTCAGTTGGTAGAGCAATTGACTGTTAATCAATGGGTCCCTGGTTCGAGCCCGGGCCGGGGAGCCACTTCTCTTCAGCCTGTCCTGGCGCAATTACTCACTGCAATCAGCTAATT
>CAZJEJ010000052.1:0-6883 GCA_964544945.1 uncultured Gammaproteobacteria bacterium
TCTTCGGCAACTTCCTTGCAGGTAATTTCACCTTTGTGTACGTTCAGTCCGTTGAGTAGATGCGGGTCGTCAGTCAAGGCCTGCCTGTATCCCTTATCAGCAAGTTCGAGTACAAACGGCAATGTGACGTTGTTTAGTGCGTAAGTCGAGGTCCGAGGTACGGCGCCAGGCATGTTGGCAACGCAGTAATGTACTACCTCGTCAACTACGTAAGTTGGGTCGGCATGAGTGGTGGCATGGGACGTTTCGAAACAACCGCCCTGATCGATGGCAACATCGACGATCACTGAGCCTGGTTCCATGCTTTTGATCATATCGGCGGTCACTAGTTTCGGCGCGGCCGCACCTGGGATCAATACTCCGCCCACAACGAGATCTGCTTGAAGGACATGTTTTTCTAACGCTGTACGGGTAGAGTAAACAGTGTTTAATGGCTTGCCAAACTGACGCCATAGAGATTTGAGGGTTTCAGCGGAGCGGTCGACTACGGTGACATCGGCTCCCATTCCTATAGCGATGTGTGCAGCGTGAGTACCGACCACTCCACCACCGATGATCAGAACCCTGGCCGGGTCGACTCCAGGCACACCGCCTAAAAGCATACCTTTTCCACCGTGCACCTTTTCCAGGCAGTTAGCGCCGGCCTGAATTGATAATCTACCGGCTACTTCGGACATTGGTGCTAGTAAAGGCAGACCGCCATATGATGAGGTGACCGTTTCATAGGCAATACAAACTGAACCGCTTTCTACCAGGTCTTTGGTCTGCTCAGGGTCCGGTGCCAGGTGCAAATAGGTAAACAGGATTTGATCAGGCCTGAGCATGGCACGTTCTCCCGCTTGAGGTTCCTTGACCTTCACGATCATTTCAGCGGATTCGAAGATACTGGTGGCATCATTAGCCACGGTAGCGCCACAAGATTCATAGTCGGCGTCGCTGGCGCCAATCCCGGCACCTGCCGAGGATTCGATGATTACCTGGTGTCCATGTAGTATCAGTTCCTGCACACTAGGCGGGGTCAGACCAACACGATATTCATGATTTTTAATTTCTTTAGGCACACCGATTAGCATTACAAATCTCCGGATTGTTGAAGTTTTAAGTTTGTTTCGAACTAATAATATAATTGGATGCGAAGTATATATTAAAGCTAAATTATTACATCACTCGTTATGAGAATTTGCTAAGGATGTTCTAAATTATTTTGGGTGAAAGTGACTGGATATATGCTCAGGCCCTCACTTAGTGGCCGCTATGGATGGTTGAAATGCAAAAGAGTGGCAGGGCATAACTCCTGACCCTGTAGACGATGAAAAAGCGTCGAATTTTAACTTCAAAATGCGAGTTCAAGAATAGATCGGCGGTTCCCTAACTGTAAAGCACAAAACCGAGCGCGATAGAAGCCGCGAGACCAAGCGCGATTATGATCCAGTCTGATATGGAATAAGACTTTGAAATACCGTCTTTAACCTGACCGCGTGAAAGCATAACAAAATTGTCCAGATCGTTCCTGTCTACAAGGCCTTTACTTTGCAATTTTTTTAATAATTGCGCCCTGATATCGACGTACTGTTTACGGCTAATCATTTCATTAGCGAAGCTTTTGGCTAACAGACGAAATGGCGAATCCGCATCCATTAATTTTGAGACTGCGCGTTGATTTGCTTGTTCAGGCTTTGCAGGCGTACATCTTCAGGAAATAATTTGATTCCGGTAGCGATATAAATCGATGCCTTTTGGTATTTACCTTTTGAGATATTTTTTTCTGCCTCAGAAAGGTACAGATCCGACAGCTTACTATCACGCAATAGATAATGCTTTGGGTTGACTCGCTTGATTAGTGGAATTACCGTGGTTAAGTCTTCACCGTTAGATGTCCTGACGAGTTTTTTCTGAGTTACATACCGTTTGTAAAGTAATATCAGTTTACTCATTAGTCGGTCTTTCTGCTCATTTACCTGATCTTCGATAGTCGACAATGCCACTGAATCCGGGTAGAGTTCCTTGGCCCGTTTGATTAGATTGATCGCCTGAGGATAGTCATACAATCCTTCCCGGGGCCTGAATGACGCTCTAATCCGGTCACGATAAAATGTGATTACTTCACGGCGTAGTCCAACTGATAGTATTCTCTGGCGAACGGTTGTTTGCTGTTCCAGACTCCATATGGTTTCGATCATCAACGCCTTGTTACCTTGCTTGATCATCTCAATCTTGTCATAGAGTGCCTGTTCTTCGCGAAAGGCAAGAAATGGTTTGTAGCCAACACCGGCAGCTATTATGCTAATGAATAATGTGGCCAGAATAATAGTTTTAGTATGGGTTTTTTTTAAGCGCATACCATCGGCAAAACTCTTTACCGTTGAGATGCGATCCTCCCGGGTGACAGCAAGTGCTTTATTCAAGGTCTTTTGTTGTCGCCGATTTAAACCTTTGATTGGTTTTGGCTTGATACCGAGTTCCTTGATCTTGGGTGACGTGATTTTGTTATAAGGGTGTTTCCCCCCCGATAATAGTTGATAAGATACGCAGGCCAGACCATAGATATCATCCCTGGGATCAGGATTCATACCGGCAAACATTTCCGGGGTAGCGTAGGCGGGCGTAACTGCGCTCAGTTTGGCCGGATCGAACATTGTATTCTCTTTTTCCTCATCGGTTTGGGTGCTCGCCCGTGCGATACCAAAATCGAGAAGTTTTACGTGTCCGTCGCTTAATAAAAAACAGTTTCCTGGCTTGAAATCGGAATGGATCAATTTCTTTTCGTGCGCGTAAGCCAGTCCGCTACAAAGTTCATCGATAATATGCAGGGCGTGCTCCCGCTTGAGCGGTTTCTTGCTAATTTCCTTGATTAGCTGGTTTAATGGTTTTCCCTGCAGATACTCCATGGTCATGAAGACCGTGTTATCGTCGCGGTCAAAATCATATACAGTTGCGATATTCGGATGGGCTAAACGCTGAGCCTTACTGGCCTCTCGCTGCAGCGCTATAAACGAGCCCGAGAATTTCTTAAAAGCGTCGGTCAGTACTTTTATCGCCACGTAAGGGTCTTTGTCCTGTGCCTCTACCTTTAGCAAATCCTTGGCTTTAAAAACGATTCCCATGCCTCCCTGGCCTAGTTTTTCGAGCAATACGAAGCGTTCTTTGAGCGTCACCCCGGGCCCGAGGTTTTTGTATTTTTTGGTCTTGTGAGGTTTCTCTACTATTTTCGGCTTAATGTTTGAAGCGTCTTCGCCAGTTTGCAGGGATAGTCTATTATTCCGCGCCGCTTGCAGATCGGATACTTCCATCTGGACGATGACTGTTTTATCGGAGGAACTATCGTCGCCCTCATCATCCATGTCGGTCAGCAGCAGGGTCTGGTCTTCGCCCAAAAAAGAACTATCTGTTAGTTGATTATCGTTGATCGTAGACTGAATATTAACCCGGGAAATCAGATTGGATATCTCGGTATAATAAGTAACATCAATTTGTTCGTTGGAATAAAGACCCTGCAGATGATTTTGTGCGCCGGCGTGGCTTAAAGGCGCAGCGTCAAAAACATCGCTTAAACCTTGTTCAAGATCTGCAATCGTCAGGGTGCCGGCGATATAGTCATTAATCAGCGATTCGCAAGCTTCAGACATTTCATTCCTTGTGACTTACCTTGAGGGAGATAATTGAGATATTGTCCCTACCACCGGCTTCCAGCGATGAAGAAAGCAGAGATTGAGTTAACTGGACCATATCTTCCTTATTCTCATTAATAATCGATGCAATATTTTGATCTTTTAAGTCTTTATTCAGGCCATCGGAGCATATGATGAAAATGTCATCCGCGAGCAGATCAAAACAGTCGAAATCGAGGCACAGGTTGTCATATATCCCGATCGCTTTTAATACAACATTAGCGGCTGGGTGTGATTCCGCAGCTTCGGCTTCTATTTTGCCCATTCTAACCAACTCTTCAACGTAGCTGTGATCTTCGGTCAGTCGGTGGAGTTGATCGTTTCTAAATCGATATAGCCTGCTATCACCAGCCCAAAAAGTGAAAGCGAAATTTTGCCACAAGTATACGCACACCAGGGTACTGCCGATAGTTGCATTTTTTCCTAGTTGACTGGTTTTATTCCTGATAATTGCATTGGAATTGATGATATTCTCTTCGAGCAATAAAATTGAATCTTCAAGCGAGGATTGCTGTTTGAACAGGCCTAGATTTTCAGCAATGGTCTGACTGGCAAAATCCCCAGCATGATGGCCGCCCATTCCATCGGCGACTAACCAGACATTCTCCTCATCCAGTAACAAAATCGAATCTTCGTTTCTGGTTCGTACGTTTCCAGTGTGCGTGACGCCATTGCTGGTAATTTGAAAATTGATAGGAGAGTGTGGACTTGAATGTGATTTATACAACGGCAAATCGACCCCTGATAGTCAGCTTATATTCTTGCATTATTAGCAAATATTGTAAAATTATAACTAAATGTAGCGCCCTCGGATTACATGCGCTTCACAAAAACAGGAAAAACATTCAGTTAGCAAAGCACTATTCTTATATACTCTATTCAAACGCGGGAATATAGATACAGGGGTGTTGAAAAATAATGGGAAGACTGGTTTTTCAAGGGTTCTGTTAGATTCTGCTGATTTCGGTGGTACAACACTTACTCCAGGCGATTTTGTCGGAGGCGCTGTTTCGGGAAGCCTGGCCGATTATTTCCGTCGGCTTTAATTATGCGTTTTGATTTGGCTACATTTTGATATGATATAGGTAGCAGCATATCGGCTGCTTTATTTAATCGGTGGTTATATGACTCGAATGGTAAATTGTGTGGTGCTGGGAAAAGAGGCGCCGGGGCTGGAAAGCGTACCTTATCCCGGTGAGCTGGGTCAGCGGATCTATGAAAACGTTTCGGAGCAGGGCTGGCAACAGTGGATCGAGCGTCAAACCATGATCATTAATGAGAATGGGCTATCGACTGCCGATCCAACCAGCCTGACGCTAATAGAGCAGCATATGATCGGGTTTATCTTCAAGGAAGGTGATCTCGGACAACAACCAGATGGTTTCAGGCCACCGGGCGCGAAAAAGTAAAATTTATTACCCTGTTTGCCGATTAATTTTCCATATCGGTTGGGTTACAAAATTCAACTTGTCATATGCCTTTTTTAAGGCATCGTAAGTTTGTTGGTAACTCGGGGCCTGGGCAAAAATAAAACCCAGGTAACTCGATCCTTCTGGGAGAGGAATTAGTTCATATCCTGCTTGAATATGAATTTCAATGTCCCTGATAAACTCCACCTGCAGCGCGTCGGTCATGCCTTCAACACGCTTTAACAGGCCAGATTTCGCGACAGGGATCATCAATACCCCCGCGGACTCTACGCTGGACGGTAACTCGGGTTTGATCCCGCACATACCTAAAATCACCAGTTCTTCCAGCTTTTGACAGGTAGAAAATTCAATCAACTGTCCACATTGCCCGCCAATTGTCCTGGCTGCGAGTTCGAGCAGCACAACACCAGTCTGGGTAATTCGAGCCTCGGCGTGCACCGGTCCATGGGTCAAATTATAGGCATGGCAGCAGCGGGATACTTCATTGATTAGTTCCTGTATTTGCGCGCTCTCCAACTGGCTCGGAGTCAGATAATAAGTTTCTTCAAAGAAGGGCCCGACCAGTGGTTCGGGCTTGTCAAAAATCGTAAGAAGGTGAAATTCACCAGCGATAATAATCCCTTCAACTGCAAATTCTGGTCCATCTAGATAGGCCTCGACCAACACCTGGTTCCGTTCATATCCGGATTGTCCGGTATATTCGAGAATCGAGTCGATGCGCCTGCAGGCCTGGACGAATTCAGCCGCATCATTCGCCCGGATCACACCCCTGCTGGCGGATAAACTCAAGGGTTTGATCACTACCGGGTAGTTGATGGATTTAGATAAATTGCTCGCATCAATTAATTTTATCACTTGAAACTCGGGCGTATTGCATCCCGCCAGTTGCAAGGCTTCCCGGGCGAGATCTTTACGGTGGGTCAAGCGGGCTGCCGATGGGTTATTTTGAGGCAAGCCCAATTGTTGGGCAATTTGACTGCTGAGACCGACGCAGATATCGTCGGTGGCAAGCACAGACAATATCTTAAGTCCTTTAATCTCGCTCAGAATTATTTCACGCGCCAGCCTTAAATCATCGAAATCGACGGAAATTCCCTTTGCAACCTCTGATACTAGCGAGTGTTTACTGTTCGATACTACGAGTAAGCCTATACCGAGTGCTTTTGCTGCTTCGATGTAAGGGGGGATTCGATAGCTGCCAGACGGTGCGATTAAAAGAACAAAGCCTGGCGACAGACCAGGCTTTGCGAGTGTATTCAAACGTGCCTGTGAATCGGTACTACTTACGCACAACCGCCACCACCGCCACCATCGCCCGAAGCTGCTCCGCATCCGCCGCAGGCCCCAGACCCACCGGTTATGGCAAATACATTGTTGAATACAAATCTTTCACGGCCGGCTTCCTGGATATAATCTATTTGTGCGCCCCGCAGGTAGTTAATCGCCACCACGTCGACAAAAATCTTGAGCTTATCAAACGATAATACGGTATCGAATTCAGTCTGCTGATCGGTAAATGTCATGCCATAAGACATGCCACCACACCCACCACCACCGATATAGATGCGAATTGCAGAAACGTCATCATCACTTTCGGTAATAATTTCGTTTAGTTTAGTCTGGGCTGACCCGGTGACTTCCAGATCTTCAGTTGTGAGGTCCGCCAAAAAAGTGTCCGATATCCCTGCAACGATATCGTCTTTTTTCTCAGGTGGAGTGTATATGCCAACGTTTTCCATAATAATTACCGGGTTTTACTGTCGATTAAATTATACACGTGAATCT
>CAZJEJ010000052.1:6983-15470 GCA_964544945.1 uncultured Gammaproteobacteria bacterium
CGCCAGGAAGATCATATTGAATTGATCGCTTCCGAAAATTATGCCAGCCCCAGGGTAATGCAGGCGCAAGGTTCGGTATTGACCAATAAATACGCGGAGGGTTATCCGTACAAGCGCTACTACGGTGGCTGCGAATATGTCGATGTGGTAGAAGATCTCGCCATCGATCGAGTCAAGGAACTGTTTGGAGCCGACTATGCAAACGTTCAGCCACACTCGGGCTCACAGGCAAATGCGGCGGTATATTTTGCCTTGCTCGATGCAGGCGATACGATACTGGGTATGAGCCTGTCCGATGGTGGCCATTTAACCCATGGTTCAAAAGTCAACTTTTCCGGTAAATTGTTCAATGCGGTTCAGTACGGACTCGACAGTAATACGGGTGAAATCGACTATAAGCAGGTAGAAGCGTTGGCAAAGGAACATAAGCCGAAGATGGTAGTGGCAGGTTTTTCGGCCTACTCGCGGATTATTGACTGGCAGCGTTTCCGTGAAATTGCCGACTCGGTAGGCGCCTGCCTATTTGTAGACATGGCTCATGTCGCTGGACTCGTTGCTACGGGTTGTTACCCCAGTCCTGTTGCGATAGCAGATGTAAGCACTAGTACAACGCATAAAACATTGCGTGGCCCACGAGGTGGGATCATCCTGGCCAGGGCTAACCCGGAAATCGAAAAGAAACTCAGTTCGATGGTTTTCCCAGGTACCCAGGGCGGTCCTTTGATGCATGCGATCGCTGCCAAGGCAGTTGCCTTCAAGGAGGCAATGAGCGAGGATTTTATCGAGTATCAAAAACAGATTCTGGTCAATGCCAATGCGATGGCGGAAGAATTTATCACTCGAGGATTTGATATTGTATCTGGTGGAACCGATAATCACCTTTTTCTACTGTCGCTAATCAGTAAAGGCTTGACTGGAAAAGACGCCGATGCGGCCCTGGGTAAAGCGAATATCACGGTGAACAAGAATTCGGTACCAAATGATCCTCAATCTCCATTTGTTACATCGGGTCTGCGTATAGGCTCACCCGCGATTACCACGCGCGGTTTTAATGAAGCTGAATCACGCGCACTGGCTAACTGGATCAGCGATATTCTCGACGATATGGATAATGAAGACGTGATCTCGAGCGTAAAAGCCAGGGTGATCGAGATTTGTCAACGGCTTCCGGTTTACCAGAACTAGGGAACCGATTACTCTCTGGCTCGAAGAACTGCTAATAGAAAGCTTATGAAATGCCCCTTCTGCGGTACACCTGAAACCAGGGTTGTCGATTCCAGGCTCGCTCAGGAATCGATCCAGGTACGCCGTAGGCGCGAGTGTGTATCCTGCGAATCGCGCTTCACCACTTATGAGTCCCCCATGCTCAATATGCCGATGGTGATTAAGAGCGACGGGAGTCGTGATACTTTTGATGAATTACGCTTACGCAACGGCATGATGCGAGCTCTCGAAAAGCGACCGGTCGCGGCAGAACAGATCGAAGATGCGATTAGCCATGTTAAGAAGCAATTGGTGGGGATCGAATCGCGCGAAATTTCGACGCGCAAGATTGGCGATCTGGTTATGCATGAATTACAACGGTTGGACCACGTTGCCTATATACGATTTGCTTCGGTATATCTTAGCTTTGAAGATATCCAGGCGTTTGAAGAGTTGATTAAAACGCTGGAAGCCGAACCGACACCCGAAATGCATCGAAGACAGGTACCGCTCATAGACGAGGATACCTGAGTGCATCGAACCAACGATGAATACTGGATGGCCCAGGCCCTACAGGCGGCTCGAAAAGGCTTCTATTCCACGCACCCGAATCCACGGGTAGGCTGTATAGTGGTTAAAAATCAGGCGATGGTTTCGCGAGGGTGGCATGAATTCTGCGGTGGCCCACATGCCGAGATAAACGCGATTGAAAACGCATCGATCCCACCTTCGAGTGATTTTTATATCACGCTAGAACCCTGTTCACACCAGGGAAAGACGCCGCCCTGCGTCGATGAACTGATCAAACTAAAGCCTGCCCGTGTGACCATCGCGATGCAAGATCCAAATCCGCTTGTAGCCGGGCATGGGGTCGTAAAGCTTAAGGCCGCTGGCATCGAGGTGGTACAGGGAATCCTGGAATCCGAAGCCCGAGACTTAAACGCCGGATTTGTATCGCGCATGGAGAGAAATCGCCCTTTGCTCCGCCTTAAAATGGCTACCTCGATCGACGGACGCACCGCTTTGGCCAATGGCGTGAGCCAGTGGATTACAGGCGAAGCGTCGAGATTAGATGTTCAGCGTTTACGCGCCCAATGTTCGGCAATTTTGACTTCTGCGGCTACAGTCATTGCCGACGACCCCCTTTTAAATCTGCGCCTCACTAAAAGTGACTTAGGGCAGGAAACCGGAGTACGGGAACCGGTTCGAGTTATATTAGATTCGAAACTGCGACTCACAGGAGGGGAAAAAATATTCAGTACAGGCGGTGCTATCTGGATATATACCCTGAATAATTGTGCAGATGATCTTGGTCGACTTGGTAATATTGGCATCGATGTGACGGTACTCGAAAATTCAGATAATGGGCGTCTCGATCTGGTTCAGTTGATGTCGCACCTGGCTGCACGAGAAATCAATGAGGTCCATAGCGAATGCGGAGCAACGCTCGCCGGTGCGTTGATTAAACAACAGCTCGTCGATGAATTGATTGTTTATATCGCGCCACATTTGCTCGGAAACCGGTCGCGAGGTCTATTCGATCTCGGCGAAATTACCAGTATGGACTCCCGTGTTAATTGTCGTATTGGCGAAATCCGTCAGATCGGTGAAGATATTCGGCTTCGCATGACCCTGGAGCGTCAAGTAATATAATGTTTACCGGTATAATCCAGGCAGTTGGAACTATCGACAGGATAGAGCGTAAAAGTGGCGATATCAGTCTTGGGGTCGATAGCGTTAATCTTGACCTGAAAACCACTCAGATTGGCGACAGCATCGCAGTCAATGGCGTGTGCCTGACCGTGGTGTCCTGTCGGGACCAGAGTTTTTCAGCCGATGTGTCGTTAGAAACGCTGGAGAAAACTAGCCTGGGTCAACTTCAGACTGGGGCCCAGGTAAACCTCGAAAAAGCCCTGACATTGAATACTGCTTTAGGGGGGCATCTGGTCAGTGGCCACGTCGATGGCATGGCATGCGTCGTTGACTTGCGCAACGAAGGGCGATCGACTCGATATACGTTTGAACTTGCCCCCGAATTACAACATTACATAGCACAAAAGGGGTCGGTTACCATCGATGGTACCAGTTTGACCGTAAACCGGGTCGAAGAGAATCGTTTTGACGTCAATATCGTACCCCATACCCAGGAGATGACAATATTTCGGTGTTATCGCGTCAATACACGGGTTAATATCGAAGTTGATATCATCGCGCGCTACCTGGAAAGACTAATCGGTGGTAAAGCGCAGGGTCGCAATCTTTCTGACAATCAATTGCTGGAAGCACTGACCAGGTCGGGATTTATCAAAAAGTAATAAACAGGAATTCTCTATTTTTATGAAATTAAATAGTACTAAAGAAATTATTGAAGATATCAGGGCCGGAAAAATGGTCGTAATTATGGACGATGAAGATCGGGAAAATGAGGGTGATATCCTGATGGCCGCAGAAGCGGTAAAGGCCGATGACATTAATTTTATGGCGAAATACGGACGTGGCCTGATTTGTCTGACCCTCTCCGAGCTGCGTTGCCGGCAGCTTCGGTTACCACTCATGGTAGGCGATAACAGGGCCCAGATGGAGACTAATTTTACCGTCTCTATCGAAGCTGCAGAAGGCGTGACCACCGGTATTTCTGCGGCGGATCGTGCAACCACGATTCTGGCTGCAGTGAAGCAGGAGGCAAGGCCCGAAGACATCGTTCAACCGGGGCATATTTTTCCAGTTATGGCGCGCAAGGGCGGTGTATTAATACGCGCGGGTCATACAGAAGCGGGTTGCGACCTGGCGCGACTTGCCGGATTCGAGTCGGCGGCGGTCATCGTTGAAATCCTTAATGATGACGGCTCTATGGCGAGAAGATCCGATTTGGAAGCATTTGTAAAAAAACACGATCTGAAAATTGGTACGATCGAAGATTTGATACGCTACCGAGTCGAAAACGAGCACTCCGTCGAGCGAATCGTCCAGGCCCGGTTCCCGACCGATTTTGGTGATTATGATTTGTATGCCTACGAAGATACTATTGCGCAGGATCTGCATATCGCCCTGGTAAAAGGTAAGATTGACTCCAGTCAGCCGATTCCTGTTCGAGTACACGTGCAAAACACGTTGGCTGATGCCTTGTTTGGTACTTCGGGTCGTGGCTGGCCGCTTCGAGATGTGATGAAAAAAATCGAAGAATTAGAGCAGGGCATAATTGTATTTTTACGCCAACCCGAAACTCCAAAAGATTTGGTAAGGGAAATCGAATTGATTATCCGCGATGAAGCCGATCACGAAGAAGATCAGCCCGATGATCTGAAAACCTATGGAATCGGTGCTCAAATACTGGCCGATCTGGGCGTGCACAAGATGAATCTGTTCAGTGCACCGAAGAAATTTCACGCACTCGCTGGCTTCGGACTCGAAGTCATCGGGTACTATTCTGAATAAGGTTTTATTAAGGGGAACCACGTATGAGTGAAGTCAATAAAATCGATGGTGACATCAATGTAGCCAGCGCGAAGATTGCAATTGTAGTGGGTCGTTTTAATGGGTTTATTGTTGAAAGCCTGTTGCAGGGCGCACTGGACACCCTGGGGCGTGCCGGTGTCGATACAGGGGATATTACCGTGAGTCACGTGCCAGGAGCATTTGAAATTCCGTTGGTGGCACAAGTGTTTGCGCGGTCGGGGAAATTCGACGCAATTATCGCCCTGGGGGCGGTGATTCGCGGGGCTACGCCGCATTTCGATATTGTCGCGGGTGAAAATGCCAAGGGGCTGTCATCGGTAGCGCTACAACATTCGATACCGGTCATCAACGGTGTATTAACTACCGACACGATCGAGCAGGCGATCGAACGATCTGGTGCCAAGGCCGGAAACAAAGGTGTTGACGCAGCGATGGCCGCGCTCGAAATGATCAGTTTGTTGAAAAAAATCGATTAGTATTACAATAATTGGGGACAGGATACCGGAGTGGTAGACGATAAGGCGCGATTTATTAAAAAGCGAAAACATGCCCGTGAAAAGATATTGCAGGCGCTTTACCAGTGGCAGTTATCCGGCGAAAGCCTGGACTGGATTAAGAACCAGTACTTGCAGGAACAGGGAGTTAAAGCAGGTGATGAAGAGTACTTTCTGGAGCTGCTGTATAAGATTCCATCTGAGGTAGCACATCTCGATGCTACCTATGGAGAATATGTTGAAAATTTAAAGGATCATATCGACCCGATTGAATGCAATATTTTACGCATTGCTACTTACGAATTTATCCATCATCTCGAAATCCCCTACAAGGTAGTGATCAACGAAGCCATTAATCTGGCCAAACTCTATGGGGCCGACGAAGGACACAAATTCGTCAATGGGGTGCTGGACCCGCTGTCTCAGAAATTACGCCAACTCGAAACTACCGAATAGCAGGTTAACCCGCATATTGCACGAAGGCGGTGATGACTTGAGGCGTTTATTCATAAACACAAAGGGTTATACACGAAAATCGTGGTATTGAAAAAATACAGTTTGTACCCGAACGAATCCAGAAAAAATCTGGCTGCCAATCTTGATCGATTCCCCCTGATCCATAGCTATTGCTATGCATCGGCGGGCGATCAACCAACCTTGTTTGCCATATTTCTCCTGAACTTCGTTCCCTTCATGCATTATGCGGGTAAAATCAGACGTGCCGTCGAATGAATTTTCACTAATCGAGCGATATTTTACCAACATTGGTAAAACCGATTATCCGGCTCGATTGTCGCAAGGCGATGATGCAGCGGTACTGGATGTGCCTGCGGGTATGCAGGCGGTAATGAGTGTCGACACACTTATCGGCGGTGTTCACTTTCCTGAGCAAACCAGCGCGGCTGACATCGCCTTCAAGGCACTTGCGGTAAACTTGAGCGATCTGGCGGCAATGGCGGCTAAGCCAGCCTGGTTTTTGCTATCGCTTAGTTTACCAGGCTATAACGAAATTTGGCTTGAGGAATTTTCCAGCAGCCTCAAACAATTGGCACAAATTTATCGAGTCGAACTGGTCGGTGGTGATACCTGCCAGGGTTCGCTGTCGGTGACCATTCAGATCACTGGATTAGTGCGAGACGGGCAATTCGTGACGCGTACTGGTGCCCAGGTAGGTGACAGTATTCTGGTTTCGGGGGCTTTGGGGAACGCCTCACTCGGCCTTGCACACCTGGAACAGCGTATTCACTTACCCAGTTCGCTACAGGAAGTATGTTTAAGCGCGCTAAATCGACCAAAACCACGGCTTGAGTTAGCTGAGTTTTTATCCAGTTATGCCTCATCTGCAATTGATCTGTCGGACGGACTTGTTGGGGATTTAAACCATATTCTCCGTAACAGTCAGGTCGGTGCATCGCTAAGACAGGGCGACTTGCCCGTTAATGACTGGATCAGGAAAAACGATGCTTTCAATCATGCGCTTATTGGAGGAGACGACTATGAAATATGCTGTACCGTGCCTTCACAGTATAGGGATCGTGTCGATGAGTGGAACCTGATTCATCCTGACTGTCTTCTCAGTGAAATTGGCGAAATTACAGAATCCAACTACACTTTGATCACAGACGACCATTCGGTCGATCTGAAAACCTGGCAGGGATATCAACATTTTGGCTAGTCCCGCTTTAATCGAAGTTTCGATGCTGCGTAACCCGTTGCATTTACTGTCGTTCGGATTCGGTGCTGGTTTGTCTCCGTACGCCCCTGGAACCGTAGGTACGATGGTTTCAGTTCCCCTGTACTTATTGCTGAGCCAGCTTGAGTTAATCCCATATATAACAATAATAATCGTAGGGTTTACCCTGGGAGTCTACCTGTGCCATTACACCACTCGGTCACTCGGAGTCCATGATCACCCTGGTATTGTCTGGGATGAATTCATTGGTTACTGGATAACCATGATTGCTGTACCGGCGGTAACCTGGCAGTGGGTGTTGGCCGGGTTCGTGTTATTTCGTTTTTTTGATATCGTTAAACCCTGGCCTGTTAAGCTGGCCGATAAGCGTTTGAAAGGGGGCTTTGGGATCATGTTCGATGATGTATTAGCGGGCTTGTACGCACTCGCCAGTATGCAATTAATCGGCTTTTACCTGGGTTAGTTAAAATGAAGCCTTTTACAGTTATCGCGGCAGTAATCCTGATGTTGTATTTACCTGTTTCGTATGCCAGCGATATTAGTATCAAAGTGATCGGTCTTTTTACCAACAAGGTACTTCTGGAAGTTGAAGGAAAACAAAAATTACTGAGTAAAGGAGAAACCTTCAACGGGATCACTTTGATATCTGCCTCGGGAAGAGGTGCAGTAGTATCGATTCACGGGAAAAATCAAAAACTGACTCTGAACCAGTCAATAGGGAGCAATTACAAAAAACCAGACCGTACTAAATCCACAATATATCCTGATGAACAGGGTATGTATTACGTTAAGGGTAAGATAAACGGCCGTAGCCTGCGCTTCCTGGTAGATACCGGAGCGACCTTTTTGACTATGAGCGGACAGCAGGCCGCACAGATCGGTGTCGACTATCTTCAGGGGGTCAAGGGTTTTGTGAATACAGCAGCGTCAACCGTACCGGTATGGCAGGTAGTTCTGGATCGGGTTAGCGTTGGCGATATCAGTGTTTCAAATGTCGCGGCAACTGTAATCGAAGGACCTCGCCCCCACGTTACTTTGCTGGGAAATTCTTTCCTGAAATTTACCCAGTTAGAGCGTACGGGTAACGTAATGGAATTACGTAAACGGTATTAGCTATTTATTCGGAAAGCCCGGGTCAGAGAAAGTTAACTGTCACCACAATTCCTTTGGATACCCGGGAGCCTGGCTGGGTTAGAAGATCTGCTTGACGAGCAGGGCTATGGATAACCAAAACAAGATGCCACCACCGAAAACAAGCAGAAGGCCCATTCTTTGCCAGTGCTGCTGTTCGCGCTCCTGGGTAGTCATTTCTACTATTTCATTGACCGATATCATAACTGGTAATTAGTACAATTTGGCTGGATTGCAAGTTTCGGGTGTGTCCACAGATGAAAAAACAGGGTCTAGCATTAAAAAAATCAAACTAAGTCACTTTTTCCAGTCCGTCATGCTTGCCTGGACGCATAATAAAAAGCCGAATGGCTGGTATTAAGTCGTCGCGACTTTGGTAGAATACCGCGCGCTACTTTTTCGCTAGAGAAAATCAATGATCAAAACCCGTTTCGCCCCCAGTCCTACCGGATATCTGCATATCGGGGGGGCACGTACCGCGTTATTTTGTTGGTTAATCACCAGGAAAAT
>CAZJEJ010000053.1:0-1818 GCA_964544945.1 uncultured Gammaproteobacteria bacterium
AAGTTTCTTAAGGTTTTATGCCGCTGAGGCGAGTATAGGTATTTCCTTTATTTAGTGAAGAGTTTTCGGTATCGAATACCGCACAGACAACCGACCCGGATCTACCCCGGGAATAATAATTTTGCACAGTAGTTTTCTGAGAGTAGAATCGCGCGATGCAATCTATCGTCAACATATCCCAGCTATCGAAAACCTATGAATCCGGCCATCATGCGCTAAAAAATATCAACCTGGATATTTACGAGGGCGAAATTCTAGCCCTGCTCGGACCTAACGGTGCAGGCAAAACCACGCTAATTTCGATTATTTGCGGTATCGTTTCGGCCAGTAGCGGGTCGATTACCGTGGCTGGTCATGACATTGTCGGTGGCTATCGCACCACGCGTGAGTTAATTGGCCTCGTGCCGCAGGAACTTACCCTCGGTGCTTTCGACACGGTCTGGAACACGGTCAATTTCAGCCGTGGATTGTTCGGTAAGAAGCCAGACACTGACTATATCGAACAGTTACTTAGAGACTTGTCGCTGTATGATAAAAAAGATAACGAGCTGAGGGAATTGTCCGGTGGCATGAAGCGGCGTGTATTGATCGCCAAGGCGCTGTCACACCAGCCGAGGATACTATTTCTCGACGAACCGACCGCCGGGGTAGACGTTGAATTGCGTAAGGATATGTGGAACCTGGTGCGAGGCCTGCGTGAATCGGGTGTGACGATCATTCTAACCACGCATTACATCGAGGAAGCCGAGGAAATAGCCGATCGTGTGGGTGTTATAAACAATGGAGAGTTATTGCTGGTGGATCAGAAGCAAGCCTTGATGCAGAAGCTTGGTAAGAAACAACTGATACTTGAAATGAAGCAACCGATCGAATCCATACCTGAATCCCTGGTGAAATATAATCTCGAAATATCAGCCGATGGCATACATTTGACCTATACCTATGAAACCCATGCCAGTCGTACTGGAATCACCGCTTTACTGCAAAATTTAAACGAAGCGGGATTAGCGATGAGGGATTTAAAAACCAGTCAGAGCTCGTTGGAAGAGATTTTTGTCAAATTGGTCACGGCTCGATCATGAATTATCAGGCTATTCGGGTCATTTATAGAAACGAAATGCTGCGTGCATGGCATACCCTTTTGCAAACTATTGCCTCGCCGGTGATTTCAACCTCACTCTACTTTGTCGTATTCGGTGCGGCTATCGGTTCGCGTATCGAGCAGATCGACGGCGTACCTTACGGTCTTTTTATCGTACCCGGCCTGGTGATGCTGTCGTTATTAACACAAAGTATTTCTAACGCCTCGTTTGGAATTTTCTTTCCGAAGTTTACCGGAGCGATTTACGAAGTCATGTCGGCGCCGATATCATTCTTTGAAATAATCGTAGGATATGTAGGCGCAGCGGCTTCTAAATCCCTGATTCTGGGGGTAATTATACTGATTACCGCCAATCTGTTTGTTGATTTGAATATCGCGCACCCCTTCTGGATGCTGACCTTTTTGATTTTAACCTGTATTTCGTTCAGCCTGTTCGGCTTTATTATTGGTTTATGGGCCAGCAATTTCGAAAAACTTCAATTGATCCCAATGCTGGTAATAACCCCGCTAGTATTTCTCGGTGGCAGCTTTTATTCGGTGAGTATGCTACCACCTGCCTGGCAAACCGTAACCCTGTTCAATCCGGTGCTCTATTTAATCAGTGGTTTTCGCTGGAGTTTCTTTGAGGTAGCAGACGTGAGCGTTGGTGTCAGCCTGGGCATGATAATGCTATTTTTAATATCCTGCCTGGCACTGGTGTGGTGGATGTTTAAAAC
>CAZJEJ010000053.1:1918-5091 GCA_964544945.1 uncultured Gammaproteobacteria bacterium
CTGGTACTTCAAAACTTAACCGAATTGTTATTAAAAACAAGGGTTAAAAAATGATCGAAAAAGTACTAGAACAATTGGTTTTATTTTTTTCTTATCGGCGACAGATCTGTATAGGTCAGCTGCCTGGCGCTTAAATTTCCAGCACTGTCGAGCCTGTGGTATCTCTCGCTTCGAGGCTGCGGTGAGCATTGGCACATTCAGCCAGGGAAAAAGTCTGGTTAATGTGTATTTTGACGCTGCCGTTACCGACCACGTCGAACAGGTTGTTTGTTCCTTGCTCCAGCAAATCGCGTGTCGAAGTATGAGTCGCGAGCGTGGGTCGGGTGATATAGAGTGATCCTTTAGCGGCGAGAATCGCCGGGCTAAATGGCTCAACCGGGCCGCTGGCATTGCCATAGGTGGCGAGCACGCCAAATGGCTTAAGCGAGTCGAGCGAGGATTCAAAGGTTGCCTTGCCGATAGAATCGTATACCGCTGCTACACCCACCCCATCGGTAATGTCGCGTACACGCTTTGCGATATCTTCGTTGCGATAAAGAATAGTGTGTTCGCAACCGTTAGCTTTTGCCAGTTCCGCCTTTTGTTCCGAGCCGACGCAGCCGATGACGTGTGCGCCGAGTTGCCGCGCCCACTGGCACACGATCAGTCCAACCCCGCCGGCGGCGGCATACACCAGAACGTTATCGCCAGCCTGTACCGGGTAGGTGCGATGCAGCAGGTAATGCGCGGTCAGGCCCTTTAACATCATTGCGGCCGCGGTCTGATCGCTAATATTTTGAGGTATTTTGACCAGATGTTTCGCGTCGATCAGGCGTGCCTCGGCGTAAGCGCCAAGCTGCATCGGATAGGCTACCCGGTCGCCAGTAGCGAATGAATCCACGCCCTCGCCAACCGCTTCGACAACACCAGCAGCTTCCATGCCGAGAATCGCAGGTAGTCCGGGTACCGGGTAGAGGCCGGTGCGACCGTAAACGTCTATGTAGTTCAGGCCACAGGCCGTTTGACGTAATCGTACCTGGCCCACGCCCGGGTCACCTACTTCGATAGTTTCCCAGACTAAAACCTCCGGGCTGCCGTGTTGGTGAATTTTGATTGCTTTGGTCATTTTATTTCCCAGTGAGTTATATAGCGCCAATTAGATTGTTCGATGCATTATGCCTTAAATAAGCCTGGCTTCAATTATCAGGTATGTCTCGAACTGGATCGGGCAGGTTTCATGCCTATCGACAGAATCAGAACCGATACGACCAATACCACACCGCCCCATTGAACCCAGGTCAAATACTCCCCTAATACGATCACCGCCAGCAATATGGAAACGATTGGTTCCAGATTCAAAAAAAATGCGGCGGTAGCGGCCGGTAGTCGGGCCAGCGCCTGAAACTGGGATAATATCGCGATCAGGTAAAATACGGTCGCGGCCGAGAGCGCGATCACGCCTATATTCGATAGCGACCAGGAAAATTGCCCGACCATCATTGGTGAAATAATTAGCAGACCTGTCGCGTTGATCCAGAATGTCATCACCAGTGGGTTGAGCCGGGGTGCGATACGCGCACCCTTGATAAAGGTGTAGGCAGCCCCCAGGCTCGCGAGCGATGCAAACACAAGCCCCGCTGCATCGAGTTTAATCTCGCCACCGGACATGGCCAGGTACAGGCCCAGGAATGCGAGTGAGAACATCAGGACTAATTTCAGCGATGCGGAAAGCTGTTGGAATAATAGCGCGTAAGCCAGTACCAGCAGCGGGTAGGCGTACAGGACCAACACCGCGAGACTGACCGATATCGACTGTACCGAAAGCAGGTAGAATATCATTGCCCCCGACCAGACGACGCTCAATAGCAGCATCGGTATACGCTGGGCTGGTTCGATTACGAAAGTCTTGCGTTTTAATGTGATCAGCAATCCAAACACGATGGTCGAGACCAGAAATCGTAAAAACATCAAGGTCATAGCATTGCCACCGTCAGCATAGAAAATTTTGGCCTGGGTGGTAATCGAACCCAAACCCGTAGCCGCGAGCAGGGCGAATAATATGCCTCCGCGTGTTTTACTGACGTAAATCATTATTTATTGGAAAGCTAAGAGGTTCTTCAGGTTTAATGCTGGCGCACTATATATCCAGTTTGGTCAGCTTGCCAGGCTAATATCAATCCGATATCGTTGAATGGGTATTTTGCACAGAGGAATTACTAAGAATGCCCCAGTTAAAGTTACCCGGATCACTGGTGAGTGCCGAGTGGTTACACGATCATATCGATCATCCTCAGCTCGTGGTTTTTGATGTTAGCTGGCACATGCCCGCCGCGCAGCGAAACGCGTATGAAGAATGGCGCGGCGAGCAAATTAAAAATGCGCGCTATTTCGATTTCGATCAAACTATATGTGCCCCGGAATCTGAGCTACCGCACATGATGCCCGATGCCAGACGGTTTACTGCCGAAGTACAAAAACTGGGCTTAAATAAAAATAGTGCGGTGGTGGTTTACGACTCACTCGGTATGATCACGAGCCCACGCGGATGGTGGATGTTAAGGACGATGGGCCTCGGGTCGTGCGCGATCCTGGATGGTGGGTTACCCGCCTGGAAGGCGGCCGGTTACCCGCTCAGCGATGAAGCAAAAGCCGATGGAGTAGTGCCCGGAAATTTCGTCGCCGACCCGGTCGCAGGACGTATCAGCGATGTAAACGCGGTGCTAGGCGCCATCGACGATAATGCGGTTACGATACTTGACGCCAGGTCGAGCGAGCGATTTCGTGGAGAAGTCGAAGAACCACGTCCTGGATTGAGAAAAGGCCATATGCCGGGTGCCTGCAATCTGCCTTTCCCGGACTTGTTCACCGACGGTTTGATGAAGTCGAAATCTGAATTATCGATAATTTTCAAGGATTTGATACCGCCGGGAAACCATACGATATGCACCTGTGGATCGGGCGTAACCGCCTGCGTAATCGCCTTTGGCGCCCACCTGGCAGGCTACGACGATATTTCGATCTACGATGGTTCCTGGTGTGAATGGGGCCAACCGGGTGATTTGCCCGTGGTAAACGATACAGGCCACGCATAGATACCCCTGTAGCCGGCACACCAGCACAGTGATGTGTATCGGCTGCGCCAGGTCACAAAACATCCAGGCGAGCGTTATCGAAACGTACCGATCTATCGATTG
>CAZJEJ010000053.1:5191-10718 GCA_964544945.1 uncultured Gammaproteobacteria bacterium
GGTCAGCCGCCCCAGCTGTTCACCTATTTTATTCAGTTTGCACATGCTGTTTATGGCAATATCCCTGTGCTTATCTTTTAGTTTTTTCTGTTTTTGGGCGGTACTCAAAATACCCACACCAAGAGGCTTGGTTAAATAGAGGGTGCAACCGACTTTGGCCTGGTTATTCTGTTTTAGGTAATCTATCTTCACTCTGCCGGTGGCCGCCAGGCCAAAGATAGGCTCGGGTGCATCGATGCTGTGCCCACCAGCCAGAATGATTCCGGCATCCTTACAGGCCTGGCGTCCCCCATCGACTACCCGTCCAGCAATTTCTGCATCCAGTTTTGAAATAGGCCAGCCCAATATTGCAATCGCCATCATAGGAGACGCACCCATGGCGTAGATATCGCTCAGGGCGTTGGTCGCGGCTATCTGTCCGAAGGTAAAGGGATCATCGACAATCGGCATGAAAAAATCAGTAGTACTGACAACCGCCTCTCCGTTGCCCATATCGTAAACAGCAGCGTCATCCTTCGACTCATTGCCTACCAGTAGATTTTTATCCACATCAAATACTACCTGCCCGCGGAGGATGCTTTCTAGCATTGAGGGGGCAATTTTGCAGCCGCAGCCTGCGCCGTGGCTATATTCGGTCAGTTTTATCTGGGGTGTCATAATTTATTGACTCAAGTTTATCTTAGCCAGGTAGGCTTTTTTCATTGCAGTTTCAAAATCGGTATTGGAAGCATACTCGTAACCAAATACTGGCTTCCACAATCGATGGTTTTCCATGCAGAGATAAAAGAATACATTATTCTTCCAGCTTGCCGGGAAACTGTTATACACGTGTGTAAACAGGGAGAGTTTGATTTCATCAGGATAAGACTGTTTACCGGCTGTATCGACCATGGGCATTTTTAAAATTTGCGTGGGTATCGCTCGTTTTCGAATATCGCGTATCACCGACTTGATATAAGTGAGCGTACCCATCGATACCAGTGCAACTTCTTCCGGTTTAAATAACGCGCCGAGCTGTTCGACCACGAGTTGATAATCACTCTGCCATCGATCGTAATGTACAATCGGGTGAAAGTGGAAACCAACAAGATAACCCGCGTCTGCCACCTTGCGTGCTGCATCCAGGCGTTTATCCAGCGATGCGGTACCGTGTTCTTCATGATGAATCAGGGTAGGGGTGTTTAGTGACCAGGTACAAATGATATTTTTCGGTGCATCCACGCGCAACAGGTGACCGATGTTGGCCGACTTGGTTTTCAATTCGAGAATAACGTTGGGGTTAGCCCGGGCAAAATCGATCACCGCATCCAGCACACCGTGGCTATTGCCCCACATCAGCGAATCAGAAGATTGCCCGGTACCAATGTGATAAGTCTTTTCAGCATCGAGCGTCAGATTTTTCAGCTTGTCCGCAAAACCTCGATCAAAACTAATCTGCTTGCCGTCAAAGAAGGATTGAATGCTGCAATAACTACAACCATAACCACAGTTGTCAACTGCATCCAGCGTTTGCAGGTTACAGCACAGAGTACGCGGTGAAGCCACCGGGCAGCGACCCAGGCCCAGGCCGTTCTTTTCGATGGCGCGGGGCCTGGAAGCCGCGCTGATTTTAGGGTTATTGTTATCCGTTGGGTATCGATTATCACGTTTTTTATAACCCTCCCAGCTTGAGCGTAACAGTTTCATGATCTGTTGTTTTCGAACCTTCGTTGATACCGGCCGGCTTTTTTCTTCTGGCCAGACATCCTGAATAGACCCTGCGCCCCACATTTGAAAATCGAGCGCAATTTCACAGGCTATCCGACAATCCTGAACGGACAGGCGTAGCTCTTCCGCGCGTTCAGTGAGGAATACTTTTGCTTCCGTTTTAAGAAACTGAAACAGGGGTTGATCCGAGATAGAGGAAATAGAAACAGTCATATTCATTGATAATGATTCGATCAGAAGCGCCTTGAATATTAAACGATAACAGGATTATTTGGAATTAAAGGTGACGCTAAACTATGTTGTTTACCGCTGGCCATCGGCCGACCGGAATTTATGATCAATATCAGGACATTAACGCCCCCCATGATTATTACCTGAAGATATAAAAAGTCGCTCGGCCCCATGAAAGAGTCGCCTGGCGTACAGAAAACTATCTGCCATAGCGACATTCTATATCGCTAATGTTTGAACTAAACCAATTTGGGGGAATTGGCTGAGTCCATGATGTAGAGAGATACGGGCATATGCCACTTGATGCAATCCATGACCATAACGATGGTCTGACATCGAACGAAAACGATCCGACTGGTGCTGCCCTTGTTATCGGCGGCGGCATTGCGGGTATGCAAGCCTCGCTTGATCTCGCCAACACCGGCTACAAGGTCTTCATGGTCGAAAAAAATTCGGCCATAGGCGGCAACATGGCGCGTCTGGACAAAACGTTTCCATCCAATGATTGCGCCATGTGCACGATTTCGCCTCGCCTGGTCGACTCCGAACAACATCTGGATGTGGATGTCCTGACCAATAGCGAAGTGGTACAGGTGACGGGAGAAGCGGGTAACTTTACCGCAACCCTGCATACCAGGCCCCGGTTTATTGACGCGGATAAATGCACGGCCTGCGGCAAATGCGCCGAAGTCTGCCCGGTGCCGAGTGAAAATGATTTTGACGGCTTGCTGGTCACTCGGCGCGCGGCCTACCAGTTGTATCCACAAGGCGCGCCCAATGCATTCGCTATCGACAAGCGCGGCATCGCACCTTGCCGTGATGCCTGCCCTGCCGGACAACGCGCACAGGGTTACATCGCCATGATTGCCGAAGGGCGCGTCGAAGAGGCTTATCGTTCGATCAAGCGGGACAACCCCTTTCCAGGTATTTGCGGTCGTATCTGTAATGCGCGTTGCGAGCTTGCGTGCAGCCGTGGCAAGGTCGATGAGCCAGTCAATATCCGCAGCCTGAAACGCTATGTCACCGATATTATGATGAGCAGGGAACGGGTCGTTCCACACAGGGCTGAGCGCCAGTATGACGAGAAAATCGCCATTATCGGGGCGGGCCCCTGCGGTTTGACAGCGGCACAGGATTTGACCCTGGCAGGGTACCCGGTGACCGTGCTCGATGCGCTTCCGGTGGCCGGTGGCATGCTACGCGTCGGTGTCCCCGAATACCGCTTACCTGCTGACATTATCGAGCGCGAGGTGGCTGATATTATTGATCTGGGGATAGATCTGCGTCTGAATACAACGGTCGAAAATATCGACGAATTGCTTGCCGACGGTTTTAGCGCCGTGCTGGTTTCGGTTGGCGCGCACGAAGGTAACCGCTTGCCCATCCCCGGCAACGATCTAAACGGAATCCTGGTCAACACGGTCTTTTTGCGTAATGTTCGCCTGCATCAGCTCGACAGCTCTGCTCGCGACCCGCGTCCCGATATCGCAGGAAAACGTGTTGTCGTCATAGGTGGCGGCGATGTTGCCATGGACGTGGCGCGTACTGCTCGGCGTCTGGGCGCTGACGATGTTCAAATCGCTATGCGTGAATCTGAAGATGCTATCCCGGCCAGCCCCGAAGAAGTCGTTGGCGCACGCCAGGAAAACATCAGCTTGCACACCTCGATAAACTTCCTCTCTATCAGAGATGACGGCAGTGGTAACGTGGCTGGCGTTGAATGCCAGCGCGTCAACAAGTTCGACATCGACGATAACGGTCGCTGGATTGCCGATGTGATCGAAGGCTCCGAATTTATTATCGATGCTGACGTGGTTATCTTCAGCGTTGGCCAGAAAGCAGGGCTGTCTTTGATCCCCAAAGCCGGTGACGTAAAAGTGAATGCGGATAATACGCTCGAAGTTAATCCGAATACATTTGCGACCGGTCGCCCAGGCATATTCGCTGCCGGGGACGCGGTCAGCGGCACGGCTTTTGTTATCGAGGCCGTCGCCACCGGTCATAAAGCGGCAAAATCAATAGGGCATTACCTGCGTGGTGAAGATATGGAGGTCGACGAACGGGAACATCCCATTGCGACTTTTACCCAGCAGCAGCTCGATGCCCGTGTGCTGAAAGGAGAGCTAACCCCGACCGCGCGCGTGAAGCACTCCACCTTGCCGCTCGACAACAGAATCGGTAACTTTATCGAGGTTGACCAGGTTTATACCGATGAAGAAGCCATGGCCGAGGCGGCAAGGTGCCTGAACTGTGGCATCTGCTCGGAATGCCTGGCCTGTGAAGATGCCTGTGAAATCGGCGCCATCGACATGGATGGGATGGCAAAGACTTTTGAGGTCAAGGTCGGCGCCGTGATCATGGCGCCGGGCTACAGGCCTTACAACGCAGAGCACTCCGAAGAATTCGGCCTGGGTCGTTACCCCAACGTCCTGACATCGATTCAATACGAACGCCTGTTATCGGCCTCCGGCCCGACCAGTGGCAAGGTGTTACGCCCCTCAGATAACGCACGCCCAAAACGCATAGCCTGGTTACAGTGCATCGGCTCGCGCGATGCCAGGCATGACTATTGTTCGTCGGTATGCTGCATGTACGCCACCAAACAAGTCACCATGACGAAAGGCCACTGGCCCGATATCGACCTGGAAATTTTTATCATGGATGTTCGTTCTTTCGGTAAGGGCTACGAAGCCTATTACCACAATGCGCGAGACAAATTGGGGGTTCGCTATACCCGCA
Organism: uncultured Gammaproteobacteria bacterium; assembly: GCA_964544945.1. GTDB lineage: Bacteria > Pseudomonadota > Gammaproteobacteria. The sequence goes on from CAZJEJ010000053.1 coordinate 9,869, forward strand.
GTCGTGTCTCCAGGGTCATTCAGGACCCCGTTACGAAAAACCTGGTGCTTCGCTACATGGATCGCGGTGAAAGTGCGAATGGTGAAACCAGCGAACGTATTCGCGAAGAGATTTTCGACATGGTCGTACTCTCCGTCGGTATGGAAATAGACGATAGCACTAAAGAACTGGCAAAGCGTCTCAAGGTGGAAGTGGACGACAACGGTTTTTGCAAGACCATACAGTACAATCCCCTGCAGACCAGCCGCGAAGGTTTTTACGCCGTTGGTCCTTTTCGCGAGCCAAAGGATATTCCTGAGTCTCTACTCGAAGCGAGTGGCGCAGCCGCTCAGGCCGGGGCGATGATGCGCAAGTCGCGTGGCACCCTGACCCGCGAAGCCGTGTTTCCACCAGAACGAGATATCGCCACTGAAAACCCCAGGGTCGCTGTCTTCGTTTGCCATTGCGGCACCAACATTGGCGGCTATCTCGACGTTCCCCTGGTCACCGAGTACGCCCGGGGCCTGCCTGGGGTTATTCATTCAGAAGATCCCATATATGCCTGCTCGCAGGATAGCGTGGCCCATATCACTAAAAAGGTGAAGGAAATAGGCGCCAACCGTGTGGTTATTGCGAGCTGTACCCCACTCACCCACGAACCGGTGTTCCGCAAGGCCCTGCGCTCTGCCGGGCTGAACGCCTACCTGCTCGACATGGCCAACATCCGTAACCAGTGCTCATGGGTGCATTCCCACGATTGGGACGCTGCGACCGAAAAGGCCAGGGACCTGGTTCGTATGTCGATTGCGAGGGCTACCAACCTTCATGCACTGACAACCAGTGAAATGTCGGTTCAGCACGGTGCCCTCGT
>CAZJEJ010000053.1:10818-12373 GCA_964544945.1 uncultured Gammaproteobacteria bacterium
ATCAGCCTGCACCTCAATGCGGAAGTAGCGAACGCGCAAGGCTTCATGGGCAATTTCATCTCGACCATTGTCTACGCAAATCGTCAGGAGCATATCGAGATCAGCCATGGTGCGACAGTCGTCTGTGTTGGAGGTGTCGAATACCGCGGCGAAGAATATGCCTATGGCACCGATCCACGGATTACCACCCAGCAGCAGTTCGAAGGCATGCTGGTCAAACTCGAAAACGGGGTTGGCGAAGCTCCGAATAACATTGTGATGATCCAGTGTGTCGGACCCGCCGATAAATATTGTGGTCGTATCTGCTGCACCAGCGCCCTGAAGAATGCATTGACCCTGAAGCGACTGAATCCCTCGGCTCAGATCACCGTGATCTACAAGGATATTCGTACCTACGGTTTCAAAGAGCGTATCTACACACAGGCGCGCGAGGCGGGTGTCATTTTCGTGCGCTACGAAGACGCCCGTAAGGCCGAAGTCACGGTCGGCGCCGATGGTGTGTTAAATGTCAGTGTGTGGGAGGAAATTCTCGGTAAGCAAATGGACCTGCAGCCCGATATGGTGGTTCTCAGTTCGCCAATCGTTCCTTCACCGGGTGCAGAAAATCTGGCCAATAAACTGAAAGTTTCGCAAGATGCCAACGGTTTCTTTCTGGAAGCCCACATCAAGCTGCGTCCGGTGGACTTCCTTGCTGACGGCGTATTCATGGCGGGCCTGGCGCATTATCCCAAGCTGTTGCAGGAATCCATCATTCAAGCTAAGGCAGCTGCTGCGCGAGCGGCAACCATCCTCGCGCGTGACACCCTGACCACCGGCGGTCCGGTGGCAGAGGTCAACCGGGAAATGTGCGTCGCCTGCCTGACCTGTATTCGTAGTTGTGCCTTTGGCGCACCGCGGATATCTAACGATACGGAAAGTATCGGCGGCATTCTCGGCGCGGCCTATATTGAATCTGCACTGTGTCAGGGTTGTGGCCTGTGTACCGCATCCTGCCCGGCTGGTGCGATTGAGTTGAAGCACTACACGGAAAATCAGATCGGCGCCAAGCTCGATGCCCTGTTTGAAAAGGCGTACGTATAAATGAACTCTGAAGAGAAAACATTTGAACCGGAAGTCGTGGCCTTTTGCTGTCGCCACTGCGCCTATTCTGCCGCCGATCTGGCAGGCGGTGGTCGCATCAATTACCCGTCATCCATCAAGATTATCGAAATGCCGTGTACCGGCCGCGCTAACGTACTGGAAATTCTTCACGCACTGGAAAAGGGTGCGGATGGCGTTGCGGTTGCAGGATGTCTGCCCGGTACCTGTCATTACATCATGGGAAACACCCAGGCGAAACACCGTGTCGACCATGTAATGGAATTACTCAAGACCATCGGCCTCGAACAACAACGCGCGCGGATGATCAATATCTCTGCTGCCATGGGCGCGCAGTTTGCTGCCGAAGTGACCGATTTTGTCGAAACCATCAAAGCGCTGGGACCGTCTCCATTATCGGGAGAAACCAGCAATACCCGCAAAGAGAGCCAATCATGATTGTCGCTGAACAGAAACC
>CAZJEJ010000053.1:12473-15233 GCA_964544945.1 uncultured Gammaproteobacteria bacterium
CCGGTCAGTCGCTGCCCCAAGTCCCTGTTCAATGGCCCCTGTGGGGGGTCGCAATCCGGTATCTGCGAAGTGGACGAGGAAACCGAATGTGCATGGCACCTGATTTGCGAAAACCAGCTCAGGTTGGGTCTGTTCGAAGAAATGATGGAAGTCCAGCCCGCCAAGGACTGGTCTTCGGCGCGCGATGGCGGTCATCGCAGGATTGTACGCGAGGATGTTCGCATCCCCGATGTCGAGAAGGCATAGGTATAGAGGACTGGACTATGAATATGATGAATTTCCCCGCTTTTACTATGCCCGAAAACACCAATACGCCCCCCATCGCCGAACGCTGTGACAGCAAGCTCGCCCGTGTTCTGGCTTCTGGTGAATTCGCCGTAACCGGAGAAGTCGGACCACCAAAGGGAAACGACCCTGAAGTGGTTCGCACCAAGACTCGCCTGTTGCTCGATTGCGTGGATGCGGCCAACGTGACCGACAATCAGGCCGCCGTGGTGCGTATGAGCTCGATCGCTGCTGGCCTGATCATGATGGAAGAAGGCCTGGAGCCGATCATCCAGATGACTTGCCGTGATCGTAACCGCCTCGCGATGCAGTCCGATCTGCTGGGGGCTTATGCGCTCGGCCTCAGGAATTTGTTATGCCTGTCGGGTGATCACCAGACTTGCGGCAACCACCCCGGTGCCAAGAATGTCCACGATATCGATTCCATGCAGTTTCTGCGCATGATGAAAGAGATGCGCGACGAAAATAAATTCCAGTGCGGTGAAGAAATTACAGGGGGCGGCCCGCGCTTCCTGATCGGTGGTGCGGCTAACCCGTTTGCCGACCCGGCGGAATGGCGACCCTATCGCCTGGCCAAGAAAGCCATTGCCGGGGCGGACTTCGTTCAGACCCAACTGGTCTACGATATGGATCGCTTTCGAGAATATATGAAACGCGTGGTCGATATGGGTGTAGCCGAACAGCTCAAGATTATCGCAGGTGTTGGTCCCCTGAAGAGTGTCGGTATGGCAAAAGTGATGCGCGACCGTATTCCAGGCATGAGTGTCCCCGATGCTATTATCGATCGTATGGCTGGTGCGGTTGGCGGCATCGATACCGACAATAAACCCGAACGAGCCATCGCCTGGAAGGCCGAAGGCATCAGAATTTGCATCGAACAGGTGCAGGAAATCCGTGAGATCGACGGCGTCGCCGGTGTTCATATCATGGGCATCGAGTGGGAAGAAGCGATTCACCCCATTGCCGAGGGTGCAGGTTTGCTTCCCCGTCCGATCATCAAGGTATAAATTGAAACAGTGAGATCCGATATGGCTAATGCGCAGGCACAAAGTACGAATATTCCGTGCCCCCTGGCAATGAACGGCCCCGTGCCGCTGGCTGAAGTGATCCGCGAGGCAACCGGGGACAATGCCTTCAAATGCTACCAGTGCATCAAATGCACCAGCGGCTGCCCCCTGGCCGACCAGTTCGATCTCACCCCCAACCAGGTCATGCGTAGCGTGCAATTGAACGATACGGCTGTTCTGGCAAGCAGGGCTATCTGGTTGTGCGCGTCGTGCCATACCTGCGCCACACGTTGCCCACAGCAAATTGATGTAACGGGGGTAATGGATGCGCTGCGTATCGAGTCGCGCAGGCGCGGTGTTAAACCGGCCGTACCGGAAATCGCCCAATTCAATGAAATTTTCATGCGTAGCGTGAAAGTATTTGGTCGCGTCTACGAGCTGGGGCTAATCGCAAGCTTTAACATGGCGCTGGCTCAGCCGTTTCGCGATCTAAAGCTCGGCAAGCGCATGTTTGCCAGGGGCAAGTTGAGTCTCTTGCCGCACTTTGGCAAGGGCAGGGCGAAGGCAAAGAAGCTCCCCCATAATCCAAAAGCCATCGGTTACTACCCCGGCTGTTCGCTCAGTTCGACTTCCATCGAATACGGCAAATCGGTCAAAAACATCGCCAGCGCCATGGATATTGAATTGATCGAACCCAAAAACTGGAACTGCTGTGGCGCGAGCGCGGCGCATGCAACCGACCCTAAAGCCGCCAATGTTTTGCCCATGAGCAGCGTAGCCAAAATCGAACAGATGGGCCTCGACACCGTGACCTCGCCGTGTAGTGCCTGCTTCTCGCGCCTCAAACATGCCGAGCACTCGGTCACCAGCAACGAGGTGGTGAGCAGGGAAGTCAGCGATGCGCTGGGCTACGAATACAGGGGCACGGTAAAGGTTCAGCATCTGATGGACGTGATTGTTGATCGCGCCGGCCTGGATGAAGTCAGGAAGCGTGTCACCCATCCACTCAAGGGTCTCAAGCTAGCCTGTTACTACGGTTGCCTGATTACCCGGCCATCTGGTATTACCGGGGCTGACAATCCCGAATACCCGCAGAAGATGGATCGGTTGATCAGGACGCTGGGCGCAGAAACCGTGGACTGGTCTCGTAAGACCGAGTGCTGTGGCGGCTCGCTGGCGATCAACAAGACAGAAGTCGCGGTTAAAATGATGAAGCGCATCATGGACGACGCGAAAGCCTGCGGGGCAGAAGCTATCGTCACCATGTGCCCGATCTGCCACCTCAACCTGGACTCCCGTCAGGCTGCCATGGGTTACGATAAAGCCGAAGAAATCCCCATCTTCCAGGCTACCCAGCTTATGTCGCTGGCATTTGGGCAGGGCGAAGACAGGGCCGCGATCAAGCATAACCTGACCGATCCGAAGGCTTATCTACGAGAGAAGGGCGTTTTTAATTGAAAATACCTGC
>CAZJEJ010000054.1:0-15097 GCA_964544945.1 uncultured Gammaproteobacteria bacterium
CTATGCGTAGAAGCCTTTTTCGAACGCATTAACAACATCAATAATATTCAATCCAACTTTAGTGATCGCTAATAGGGACCACTGATTTATTGCAATGGAGTTAACTCAGAAAAATTCTAGCTGGTTTGCAAAGATAAATACCAGATTAAAACAAACGGGTGACTCTGAACCTGAGCAAGCTAAACTCCGACTAGCGATTGGCGTTCTCCTAATTGCCTATTTTTGCTTTCCCTGGGGAACCGACGAGACATTCTCCAGTGTTATTTATTCTACGCCCAGCATAATTGCTATTACCTACTACATAATTGCACTATTTATTTTCCTGGCAATTATTATAAATCCTGTAGCATCACCCATCAGGAGAGTTTGTGGGGCTGCGCTAGATATGATTTCTCTCTCTATTGTCATGTACCATTCCGGCGGTGATAGCGTACCACTATTTGTACTCTATCTATGGGTAATTTTGGGGAATGGTTTCCGATTTGGAACCCGTTACCTCTATATTTCGCAGGGAATTGGTATAGCTGGTTTTCTGATAGCAATCACATGGGGTAGCTATTGGCAGGAACAGAAATCTTTTGGTATTAGCCTGTTAATAATGCTTTCCTTGTTACCGCTTTATTCTGCTTTTTTGCTCAAAAAGTTGCATGCTGCCATCGATATGGCAAAGCAGGCTAACGAAGCTAAAAGCCAATTTCTGGCCAATATGTCTCATGAATTGAGAACACCGCTTAACGGTGTTATAGGAATGGGGGACTTATTAAGAGAAACGAAGCTAAACTACGAACAACGAGAACTTTTAGGAACCATGCACAGCTCGGCCAACACACTATTAGAGCTCATAGAAAATGTGCTCGATATTGCAAAAATCGAATCTGGAAAAGTGTTGATCGAATCAAAGGATCTGGATTTGCACGCGGTGGTAAACAGCGTGATATATATGTTAGCCCCTATGGGTGAGAAAAAAGACCTGACCGTTTCCTGTACCTTTGAACCGGAAACTCCTTTTGCCCTCCAGGGTGATCAACAGCATCTGCGTCAGGTATTGATTAACCTGGTTAACAATGCAATAAAATTTACCGCGAAAGGGTCGGTCATCGTGCAGGTTAGAACGGTGGGTGGTACCGAATTAAAACCAAGAATTCGATTTGAAATCACCGATACTGGAATCGGCATAGAAGAGAGCGCCATTGGTAAGATTTTTGAAAACTTCACCCAGGCCGACGCTAGTACGAGCCGCTCCTTCGGCGGCACCGGCCTCGGTACGACCATATCCAAGCAACTCGTCGGGCTTATGGGCGGTCAAATAGGCGTTATAAGCCAGTTAAATAAGGGTTCAATGTTCTGGTTTGAAATTCCGTTTACCGCCAGTAACAATCCTCCAAACAGTATTTCGGAGAATAGTATTTTACTGTTGGCGAGTGAGGAGACAGCATCGCTCATCAGACCTTCTCTCAAAGGCTGGGAAGTTAACTTCGATTGGGTTCGCTCTTCTACCAGGGCTCTCTCTCAACTCGTCAAAGCCAAAGATGAGGACTCCCACTATGCGACTGTCATCGTCGACCAGGCTAGTCTGTCCGATATCAACGCCGTTCAATTTGCTCAACTGATCAAGTCAGAAGGCCTGCTAGAAGATACCTCGCTGGTATTGATCAATTCCTCAGATACCATGATCGATGCGAATCGTACTAATCACTATTACATTTCCACACTCGAGGCACCAGAAGAAAAACGACTACTATTTAATGCCCTGCATGCAGCACAAAGTGTCAATGTGAATGATAGTAATATCATCACGATGGCCGAACACTACGCCAGCCAGGCAGGAGCAAAGGCCCTAAATATCCTGGTAGCGGAAGATAATAAGGTCAATCAACGTGTGATTGAAGGAATTCTTCGAAATGCCGGTCATAATGTTCGAATCGCTAATGCCGGCGATAAGGCTCTGGATATCCTGAGTAGCGAACTAGACAGTATAGACATGCTAATACTCGACAAGAACATGCCGGAAATATCAGGAATAGAGGTAGTTAAATCGCTTCGCTTTCTGGATACAAGCGCGAAACTTCCAGTTATTATGCTCACCGCAGACGCGACGCCCGAGGCCAGGGAAGAATCGTTAAGTGCTGGCGCCAATCGATTTTTAACCAAACCAGTCGATGCTCGAGTTCTGCTTGAATGCATCGCATCCCTGTCCAGAAAAATTCGTACCAATGAAAATGAAAAGAATACCGCTCCAGGCAGAAAAACCACGATTAAGAGTAATTTCCCTGATTCAGAATTGTACGACCATACGGTATTACATGAGTTGGATATCCTGGGTCAGGATCCCGAATTCCTTCAATCCCTGGTTGCAAACTTCGCCGAAGATGGGAAGAAACATGTGTCGAACATTAAAAAATCCATGCAGGAGGATTACCTGGAGTATCGTGAAAGCCTGCATGCATTAAAAGGATCGGCCACTGAACTCGGAGCCAACAAACTGGTTGAAATATGTGTGGTGGGAGAATCTATTAAACCCTACGAAATGGGTAGCGATAAAATCTCTTATACCTATAAACAGTTAGAAGAGATTTTTAAAAATACCTTAACCGCATTAGAAAATGCGGTTAAGGCTCGCCAACAAGTGTTACCGGATAAATCCATAGAATCTTAATTTAAACATCAAACGCCGCCTTTTAAATTTTGTCTTTTTATCAATCGCTGCATCATACGCAAATCTTTGTTGGATAGCTTAATAGCGGCATCCGCCCAGACCGTGGTAATATCGACTAACTCTTGATAGCTTACAGGATTACAAATATCTTTAATCTTTTGCATAGATTTATATGTGTTTTCTGCCCTGCTGGCTGACTTGATATATCGATATATCGCTAGCTCACCTTCACCCTTTTCTGCAAGAATGTCTATAATACCCATATCATAAAGTTTTTCAGCAGAGAACAGCTCACCACTAAGGATCATTTTTTCAGCTATTATTGGACCGACCTTCCTAGAAAGCAATGAGTATGCGCCCATACCAGGAAACATGTTAAACAGCACTTCTGGTAGACCCATTTTTACGCCACGTTCAGCGATAATCACATTGCTCGACAACGCCGCTTCCAGACCACCACCTAATGCATCTCCCTGTATTAGTGAGATAGTCGTTAAATCGAGATCATAGTGATGGATATTCCGATGGAGTATATCGATACATTTCATTCCGTAAGAAAGTAAATTTTCACGATCTTTTTGCTTTATGTATTGCCCGAATAACTCCAAGTCTCCACCCAAATTAAATACACCTTCAACATCGGAACCAAATACCAGGTATTTGTATTTATCACCATTGGTTTTTTCCATATCGTGCTTAACGCCATCAAGATAAGTGTTGATTTCGCTCAGCAATTTTAAGGTGAAGCAGGGTCTTGGCGCAGCCTTCATTAGAAACCACCCGATTTTATTTTTCTGATCGTAGTGGGTTTTGAGTTGTGGTTCTTCGGCTACCAGTTTATCGGAAATAAAATCATCTATGAATGCTACATTGCTCATCTGTCTCTCCGGTTATCTTTTACATTGATCTTTAATTTTTGTTTCGAAATTTCTTTAGAATTCTCTATTTTACGGGATGCCTGAATGGTGATGGTAACCCCTGATTTTGGCTACTTCCCGAAAATGCATCCCGGGCCCTTATACCGACCTAATCTAACGGATAGAATTTTGATTGCAAGCAAACTGTGAACCGGGTCACATTTTTAACATGAGAAGTTACTCGAAGTTTATCGAGTATATTATTGAAATTACTTCATTAATTTATAAATATAAATTTTATAAAAAATTCTAAGAAATTTGCCAAATTTGTCAAATAATTAACTAAATTGCCTTAAAAAGGTGCTTGAACTCGTTGATTTGAAGGCAATAAATTTTAATAAATGTCAATTATCAGCCATTTTGATGGCTTTTACCCATCATCGCTGGGCTAAGCTAATAAATGGTAATTTTCGTTGCAGGGGGGGGGTAAGTAATTCAGGGTTAATCCTGTTCTTCAATCCATGCCATTTGAATTGCCTCCAGTATTTTTTCATTCGATCTTTCCGGATCGTCATCAAAATTATCGAGTGCACACACCCAGGCGTGCAAATCGGTAAATCGGATAAATTTTGGGTCAACATCGCCATGAACTTCCGATAATTCGATCGCTACTTCCAGTGTGTCAGTCCATTTTAAACTCATACCAAAACCTCATTTTTAATTCACGATTAGTGATTCTCGGACACCATGTTAATCGTGTATTTGGGTATCTCGATTACCAGTGATTCCTCACCGACAATTGCCTGGCAACTTAGTCTCGAGTCCATATCAAGACCCCAGGCCTTGTCCAGGTAATCGTCTTCATCTTCATCCGACTCTTCCAGAGAGTCTAAACCTTCACGAACATGAACGTGACAGGTCGTGCAGGCACATGATTTTTCGCAGGCATGTTCGATTTCAATACCGTTGCTGAGCAAAGCATCACACAGACTTATACCGGGTTCTACCTTAATGACTGCCCCCTCGGGACAGATTTCTTCGTGAGGCAGGATGATTATTTCGGGCATTAGTGCTGTACCTCGTCCACCTTCTTGCCCGCGAGCATTTGCTGAACGCTGGCGTTCATGCGTTTAGCCACATAGGATTCACTCGTTTTTTCCAGTTCCTTAATTGATTTTTTCAGACTCTCGGCACAAGCTGTATCGATCAGATTTTCCAGCTTATCCCTCGCCTGGACTATATTTCTCATCTCTGATTCACCGAGTAGTAAAGCACCATCGATAGCTAAAGCGGTGTCGATAGCGTGTATGACGCGTCTGGCCTCCACTTGCTGCTCTTTGAGCATTCTTACAGAAACATCTCCATGGGCATGATCCATCGAATCTCTTAACATGCCCTCGATTTCGCTGTCGGTTAAGCCGTAAGATGGCTTAACTACAATATCTGCGGTGACACCACTGGTTGCTTCCTTAGCCTTGACCGACATGAGCCCATCTGCGTCTACCTGGTAGCTAACCCTGATGCGAGCAGCGCCAGCAACCATGGGCGGAAACCCCTTCAGCTCAAATCTGGCTAATGATCGACAATCCGAAACTAACTCTCTTTCTCCCTGTAGAACATGAATTGACATCGAGGTCTGGCCATCCTTGAAGGTAGTAAACTCCTGGCCTCTCGATACAGGGATAGGGGTATTACGGGGTATTATTTTTTCGCTCAAACCGCCCATCGTTTCAATACCAAGCGAAAGCGGCAACACGTCAAGTAGCAACATCTCTTCATCTGGGCTATTACCCGCCAACACATTAGCCTGAATCGCAGCACCGATGGCTACTACCCTGTCCGGATCGAGGTCGGCCATTGGTTTGCACTCGAAAAACTCACCAACCATTTGAAATACCATTGGTACCCTGGTCGATCCACCTACCATTACAACATCGTCAATTTGTTTTTTACTAAGATTAGCATCGCGCAAAACACGCCGACATGATTTCAGGGTTTTCTTCACCAAAGGCTGAATTAACTCATTCATTTGTTCGCGCCTAATTTCCCCCTGCCACCGAGATCCGTCATGCTCGATATTGATTTGAGCGACTTCATGAAAAGTCAGATACTCCTTTGCCGCCCTGGCAGCTATCAGGATTTTCCGCGCCAGTATAGGACCAATTTCACTAAAGCCAGCTTGCGATATAACCCATTCGCCCAGTACATGGTCCATATCGTCACCGCCCAGCGCGCTATCACCGCCTGTGGCTAATACCTCAAACACACCCTTGTTTAAACGTAGTATGGATATATCAAACGTACCGCCTCCCAGGTCATAGACTGCAATGATCCCGTCATTTTTCTGATCCAGCCCATAGGCGACTGCCGCTGCGGTTGGCTCACTGAGCAAGCGGAATACATTCAATTTAGCGAGCCTGGCGGCATCCCGGGTGGCCTGTCGTTGGGCGTCGTCGAAATAGGCGGGCACGGTAATTACAACGCCGTAGAGTTCATCGTTCAGGGATCGCCGTGCACGTGTTGCGAGTGTTTTTAAAATTTCTGCAGAAACCTCTACCGCACTGACCAAACCCGCAGAAGTCTGAATCCTGGGCACATTCGACCCGGTATCGGGTTCGAATTGATAGAGCATACTATCGCCCAGCCGCCTGATATCTTCGACGCCTCTACCCATCAGTCTTTTTACCGAGAAAATCGTATTCAGCGGATCAGTAGTCTGCATTTGCTGCGCTGCCTGACCCACTAGAATATTATCTTTATCCAGGTGGACGATCGACGGGAGTAAATGGTGACCTGTCTGATCAGGCAAGGTCTTAGCTTCACCGTTACGCACGGTGGCAACCAATGAATTAGTAGTGCCTAAATCGATTCCGGCCGAATATCGATGTTGATGAGGTACCGTGGATTGTCCAGGCTCAGATATCTGTAAAAGTGCCATGTTAAAGCCTGTTGCTAGCCCAATTCTTCTTCGAGTTCGAACTGGAAGTCCATCAGTTGGTCCAGTACTCTTTGAATGAATTGCATTTTACGACTGCTTTGCCGGGCTGCATTTAATTCTCCCCGATCGAAATTAAATTTAAACTCATTACTGTACTCCTGGTTTTTTAAGCGTAGCTTTGTGGCAATTTTCTCACAGCAGTCAAGCGGGCTGGGATTAGTATGGCACTCGTCCATTTCTTCTCGCAAACCGATTTGTTCCATCAAAAATTCGGTATCTGAAGTGGTTTCCGATTCGTCGGACATATCTATACCACTCACCTGGAGCATATAACGCGACCTTTTAACTGGATTAGAGAGGGTTTCGTAAGCCTGGTTGATCCAGGCAGCCTGCTGCACCGAAAGCCGCTTTTCCCGTTCATTGGCATTAACGAATCGGTCGGGGTGAAATGTGGACTGTAAGCGTTGCTGCTCTGAGTGTAACTTCCGGGTATCGATATCGAAGCTTAAATTCAGACCAAAAAGCGCGAAGTAGTCCTGCTTCAGGTCCAGTGTCTGCATCTTGAATATCGAATGACTCTAAATAGTAAAGCTTTCACCACAACCACACTCGTCTTTGGCATTAGGATTCTTAAACTGAAAACCCTCGTTCAATCCCACGCGGGCAAAATCGACTTCGGTACCATCCAGAAAAACCAGGCTTTTCTGATCCACTACGATCTTGACGCCCCTGGATTCGAACACTTCATCATCGCTTTGTAGTTCATCAACAAATTCGATAACGTAGGCCAGGCCCGAACAACCCGTCGTCTTAACCCCGAGACGCAAGCCGATGCCCTTGCCTCGATTAGCAAGAAAATGCTGAACCCTTGTCGCGGCAACATCTGTCAACTCAATCGTCATTTATAAACCTCTATCAAACCGCCGCCTGACGGATAACGGCAGGTAACCTGTTAATCAAATCCAGCAACTTATTCACCAGTGCGTCAACTTCCTGCAGTGTATTATTCCATCCAAAACTTACACGTACGGCATTCAATGCCAGGTTGTCGTCTATATCCATCGCTTTCAATACGTGGCTCGGACTTGTGACTTCGCTATGACAGGCCGATCCACTGGATAAGGCAAACCCTGCCCTGTCGAGTTCCATTAACAATGTCTCTCCGTGATAGTATGGCAGTGAAAAGTAGGTGGTATTGGGCAGGCGCTCTACTTCACGTCCAAATATAACCACGCCAGGAATTCCCGCCAATCTGGATTCTAGTACTTCTTTTAGTTGTGTCAAATGATGGCTTTTTTGTTTCATTTCAAGCGCCGCAAGTTGTGCTGCCTTTCCCAGGCCAACAATCATCGCAACATTTTCGGTGCCGGCCCGTCGACTTTTTTCCTGTTCACCGCCACTAATCAAAACATTCGCGGGGTCTCTGTTTACGATCAGGGCACCAATGCCCTGCGGGCCCTGCAATTTATGCCCCGACAAAGTTAAGGCATCAACCCCCAGGTGCACTATATCTACCGGCACCTTACCCACCGCCTGCGTCGCATCGGTATGCACCAGGCATGTACTGGAATCTACCATCTCTCCAAGTTCTTTGACTGGTTGAAGGACACCTGTTTCGCTATTTGCGAGCATCACCGACACTATTTGAGGGTTATTATCCTTCAATATCGACCGCGCCAGATTCAGATCAACCCGCCCGTCGGTACTGGCTTTGAGATGAATGACTCGGGTTCCTGATTTTTCAAGCTGTGCTAAAGGCTGCAATATACTGGGATGCTCAATCTCAGTGCTTACCACCGGCCTGGAGTCATTCGCATCGACGAAACCCTTGAGCACTAAATTGTTGGCTTCCGTACCCCCGGAAGTGAAAATAACCGATTCGATCGAACTGTTAACCAGATCGGCTATTTGCCCCCTTGCTGTTTCTATCGCCGATCGTGCCATACGACCCGTGCTATGCAAACTCGATGCATTACCAATCGGTTGACGCAGGTAGGGCAAGACTGCCTCCAGCACTTCGGGATGCATCGGAGAACTTGCGTTATGATCCAGATAGGCTTGCATCGTTTCTACTGCAGATCATGCGAATTTTGCCGCAAGTCATGGTTGCGTGACAATTCTTTGATCTCCTCGCTATCCATCATATCTGCAAGCGAGATGGTTGTCAGATAATCATGGATTTGATCGCTCAATTCTTCCCAGAGTTGCTCGGTAAGGCAAGGCTCATAATATGCTGAATTCTGCTCTGCACCTTTGTTAGCCACACGCATTTCTTCATCCACGGCATTGATTACATCTGCTATACAGACATCCTTTGGCGAATTACTGAGACTATAGCCACCACCGGGTCCCCTGGTACTTACGACAAGCTTATTTCGCCGCATTTTGGCGAACAATTGTTCCAGGTACGACAACGAAATGCCCTGACGTACCGATATATCGGCAAGTGAAACAGGTCCCTGGCCGGAGTGCATAACTATATCCAGCAGCGAAGTCACTGCATAACGACTCTTGGTGGATAAGCGCATGGTAATTACTGCCTGGCGATAATTAACACAAGTATACAATCCTGACTAAAATGGTCAACTATTAAGATTAAAAGCAATCCCTTAATTTCGAATTGCAACTTATCCCTTGCGAGAGGTTTTCGTCGATCATCCGTGTCTACTGCCGAACCCTGTTCAGGATTGGGTCTTGCTAAGGTGTCATTTCATAACGGTTCAGGATTTGTATTTTTCGACCGCGCTAAGAATTCCCCTTAGAATGTTGAGTTCGGTTTTGCTCAGGTCGATTCTTTGATACAGGCGTCTAAGGCGTTGCATCAACAGCCCGGGGTTATCCAGATCGAGAAACCGGGTCGTTACCAACACCTGTTCGAGATGCGCGAAGTAACCCTCCAGATCATTGCTCGTTGCATAGGGTTCAATCGATTCCAGTATCCGTGAATCCTGCTCACCGTCAGACTTCCGATAGATTTCGTAACAAAGAACCTGGATCGCGGACGCAACGTTGAGCGAGCTGAATTCCGGGTTGGTAGGTATGCTCACGCTAAAGTGACAGAGCTGTAGGTCTTCGTTACTCAGGCCAGAGTGCTCGGGTCCAAATACCAGCGCCACCTTCGACTGCTCACTTAGACCCCGAACTTTCTGCGCCATATGTTCAGGACTCAATTCGGGCCAGGGAATTGAACGACTACGCGCGCTGGTGGCAATCACCAGACTACAGTCTTTGATTGCCTGTTGCAGGTTCTTCGCAGTTTTTCTACGATCCAGAATCAGGTTAGCACCCGAAGCCCTGGCATAAGCTATTTCACCTACCGGACACTGCGGGTTTACCAGCACCATATTGGGGAAACACATGTTGTGCATCGCTCTCGCAGCGGCTCCGATATTACCTGGATGAGTCGTCCCTACCATAACGATGATAATGTTGTCTGCTTTCATGTCTACACTGGTTTCCCTGGGTAGTGTGTCGTGTTTTACGCATTTGCACAGTCCATGTTATTCGCGTCCCCGACGCTATGAACGTCTGGTTTAGTAACAGGCGCTCTGCTAGACTGCGCGCCACTATAATACACCCCTGGCGAGTCCTGGCACCATGCAACCCATGCTGAATATAGCAGTTCGAGCGGCCCGAATCGCGGGGGATTATATTGTCCGAAAATTAAATCGCTTACCGGATTTAAAGGTTGAGACCAAAGCGCGAAATGATTACGTTTCAGAAGTCGACCGCCAGGCCGAAGAGCGAATTATTGACACTCTACTCAAGGCTTACCCTCACCACGGCATACTCGCAGAAGAATCTGGCGAGACTCTGGGTAGCGAGGATTATCGCTGGATAATCGACCCGCTCGATGGCACCACTAATTTTTTACATGGCTTTCCCCACTTTGCAGTATCGATCGCCTGTCAACACGGGAATCGACTGGAACATGCGGTAATCTACGACCCATTTAAGCAGGAACTATTTACCGCTAGCCGGGGCGATGGCGCCACATTAAATAACCGGCGTATTCGTGTCAGCAGCATAAAATCCACAACTGGTGCTTTACTGGGAACTGGATTTCCGTTCAAGCGGCACGAGCAACTAGATACATTTTTAAAGCTATTCAGCGAATTTTTTACTACAGCATGCGATATACGCCGCGCCGGTTCGGCCGCGCTCGACCTTGCTTATGTTGCTGCAGGCAGGCTCGATGGCTTTTGGGAAGATGGCCTGAATTCATGGGATATAGCGGCCGGTGCCCTGATTATCCGCGAAGCCGGCGGCATCATCACAGATTACAATGGCGATGAGCACTACCTTGAAGTCGGACAGGTTATCGCGGGTAACCCCAGAATACTGAGTGAAATGCTAAGGAAAATACGCCAGCACACACACCAGGAATAGTTAATACCGACTACTCGATCCATGGTGATAAGTCTGGCTTATACCCGCAGAAGTGAAATGAAATTGAATTTCCTCCAGATTAATTTACTCTGGGTTGATCGGTGATATCTGCTTAACTGTCAGCTCCATATTCATGGACTTTCGCTCACCAGTTAAACGGATAAATCAGTCAAAAATTACTTATTACGACAAACTTTTATTACGACAAACTTGAGGAGAAAACCATGCCCACATTCGTACGAACAGAAAAGTGTGACGGTTGCAAGGGTCAGGATAAAACCGCCTGCGAGTATATTTGCCCACATGACCTGATGAAACTGGATAAGGACGGATCTGTAACCGGCCACGCAATGAAGGCGTATAACCAGGAACCCGAGCAATGCTGGGAATGTTACTCCTGCGTCAAGATATGCCCGCAAAATGCGATCGAATGCCGCCACTATGCGGATATCGTGCCATTAGGTGGCTCGGTACAACCTTTACGTGGCACCGATTCGATCATGTGGACCATCAAATTTCGCAATGGCAAGATGAAACGCTTCAAATTTCCGATCAGAACCACTGCAGAGGGTTCGATCGAGCCTTATGCGGGCAAACCCGAAGCAGATATGTCCAAAATCGAAGAGCCTGGCTTCTTTTGTCAGCACAATGGTTATCGCGTAGGCGATTCCAGCGAATTGATTTGTCTATAACCGCGGCAACAGGAGAATAATTATGGCAGGCGAATTTGGTAACCCAGAAATAGTAGAAGAATCGGTTGATATTTTAATGATCGGCGGCGGCATGGCTTGCTGCGGTGCTGCGTTTGAAATCATGCAATGGGCTAAAGGGACCGATTTAAAGATTAAGCTGGTTGATAAGGCAGCGCTGGACCGATCCGGGGCAGTCGCACAGGGTCTATCGGCAATTAACACATACATAGGCCCAGAACAGGACCCGGCAGACTACACACGAATGGTATCCAACGATTTAATGGGCATAACGCGCGATGACCTCGCTTACGACCTCGGCCGACATGTCGATGAATCTGTACACCTGTTCGAAGAATGGGGATTACCGATCTGGAAGACCGATGAGAATGGCGAACGCTTTGACGGCTCTAAGGGTTTGACGCCACTTAAAGATGGCGGCAAGCCGGTACGTTCTGGCAAGTGGCAGATAATGATCAACGGCGAATCCTACAAATGGATAGTAGCTGAAGCGGCCAAGAAATCACTCGGCAGTGAAAATATCGAAGAACGAATTTTCATCGTTAAACTGATTAATGACAAAAACGATCCGGGGCGTGTTGCAGGTGCCGCCGGCTTTTCCGTGCGCGAAAACAAGATCGTAGTGATCACGGCCAAGGCTATATTGCTGGCTGCCGGCGGTTGCGTGAATATTTTCCGACCACGCTCTATCGGTGAAGGCATGGGGCGTGCCTGGTACCCGGTGTGGAACGCTGGGTCGACCTACGCAATGGCCGCCGAGGCTGGTGCTGAACTCACACTGATGGAAAACCGCTTCGTTCCTACCCGTTTTAAAGATGGCTACGGTCCGGTAGGTGCCTGGTTCCTGTTATTCAAGGCGAAGGCCGTCAATGGATTTGGTGAAAATTACATGGAGCGTAATGTCGAGATGCTGAACGACTATCCTCCCTATGGCCAGGCTGCGGTACCCGCTGCGTGCCTGCGCAACCATTTAATGCTCAAGGAAATGCGCGAAGGTCGCGGTCCCATTTATATGGATACCGTTACCGCGCTGGCAAATTTACGCGAAAAACTAAGCCCGCGTGAAGTCAAGCATCTTGAGGCCGAGGCCTGGGAAGACTTTCTCGATATGTGCGTCGGACAATGCGGTATCTGGGTCGGTGAAAACATCGAGCCTGAAAATCAAATGTCTGAACTGATGCCGACCGAACCCTATCTGCTCGGCTCGCATTCAGGCTGTTGTGGCATCTGGACTTCAGGACCCACCGACCTCGGTGCTCCGACCGAAGAAACCATGGAAGGCGTACCCGATCATTTACCTTCAGGGTGGAACTGGGGCTACCGGGGCATGACTACCTTAGGTGGACTATTTACTGCGGGAGACGGCGTTGGTGCTTCTGGCCACAAGTTTTCATCAGGGTCGCATGCGGAAGGTCGTATCGCCGCCAAGTCAATGGTTAAATACTGCCTGGATAACGACTATACACCTGAGCTGGACACACCGGTCGAGGATATTGCAGCCGCGATTTACCAACCAGTAAAAACCTACCTCGAGTTTAAAGATTACTCTACCGCAATCGATGTCAATCCAAACTATATTACGCCTAAGATGCTGCAGTTCAGACTGCAAAAAATTATGGATGAATATGTCGCAGGAATCTCCACTTACTATACGACCAACGCAGAAATGCTGCGGATCGCTGGCGAAAAACTGATCATGATCAAAGAAGATGCATTAAAGATGCGGGCAAAGGATTTGCACGAGTTGCTTCGCGCCTGGGAAAACTACCACCGCATATTAACCGCCGAAGCGCACATGAAACACATCGAGTTTCGTCAAGAGTCGCGTTACCCTGGTTTCTATTATCGTTCAGACAAGAACTTCGTCGATGAAGAGAACTGGCATTGTTTTGTCAACTCAATTTACGACAAGGATTCTGGCGAGTGGACCTGTTTCAAGCGCGCCCACAAAGACCTGGTCGACAAGTCGAAATTGTTCAAATAAACTCGAGTTTAAAGTGGGTAGAATACGCCGGGCAATTTGTTAGCCCGGCGTATTATTGAAAAAGCGTTAAATAAAAATGAATGACGAAAAATTCGAGCTGCCTTTTAATAGCCCAGTAGAACCGTTACGGCTCGAGGCACAGGACAAACTACAATTTCGTTGCCATCGCGAAATTTCCTGCTGGAATGAATGCTGCTCTCACGCGAATGTAACACTGACCCCCTACGATGTCATTCGTCTCAAACAACACACCGGATTATCCACCAGCGAATTCCTCGAAAAACACACGGTGCCGTTTGAACTCGACGCTTCGGGTATGCCAGGTATTAAACTACGTACCGAGGATTCTGGCGCCTGCCTGTTTATGAACGATAACGGCTGTTCGGTGTACGAAAATCGACCGACTGCCTGTCGTTATTACCCTTCGGGTTTACTATCGATGCGCGCCATCGGAAAAAATATTGATGAGCGCCATTTTCTGTTGGTCAAGGAAGACCATTGTAAGGGGCATCTCGAAGATCATGTGCAAACGGTACAGGCATTTCGAGAGGACCAGGGTGTCGTTGAATACGACGACTATAATCGCGAGTGGTATGTAATCGTACTTAAAAAACGCTCCTCGGGGCCGAGCATCGGTAAACCCTCCGATATGTCGTTGCAATTATTTTTTATGGCAAGCTACGATATTGATCGTTTTCGTCGTTTCGTCACGAGCGACAGTTTCAGGAATACCTATCTGTTGAGCGATGAATTTTTTGAGGTTATCGAAACCGACGATGTGGCACTAATGCAGTTTGGCTTCAAATTTATGCGTCAGGTTCTATTCGGTGAAGTCGAAATTCCGGAGGTCGAAGGTGCCGGGAAAAAACGCACCGAAGAGCGCAGTGAAATACTAAAAATGCGTCACGAAATAGAAGCCCTGGAACACGAAAAAAGTCGTGAAGCAGAAATCAGTGCTGCGCTTGGCACGGACCCGGATGAGGTAATCTGATAACGCTGGCAACGAAAACTGGAAGTTTCAAAGCTTTTGGTTTATAAATCAGGAACCCTCTGATCGAGTCTGAATGAATCATATTGGGTCGCAAAATTATCAAAAAGATACTTTTCTCCTTTTGCTAGCGTTTAACCTGAACCTTTTGTCACCGGTTATCCTCCTGAACTAGCGTCTGTCGACCATTGCCTCGAAGGCCTGGTCGTCGCCCGTTTGCTCTTCTTACACCCAGTGGCATAGCATATTAGCATCGACGCCCAGGCTGAACTGCTTCGGCCTACTTTAACTTTTTTCTGTGACTAGACTGACTGTGTCCTGTTCGAAATCTTTCTAATATTTCTTTCAAAATGTTATTTATGTTTACCTCAGTAAAGTTCATTATCTCCTGACTCGCCGGAAAAAATATATTGGAACTCGTCAAGATCAAGGCGTGAAGCGCAAGTAATAGCAGGAATGGACTTTGGGAAAAAAGTCTTTTACTCTCCCTGTATTTCGCAATATCCATTTACCAATTTTTAGTAGTGTACTCGAATGACCTATAGATCCAGACAGGTTAAAAAATGCACTTTTGA
>CAZJEJ010000055.1:0-7774 GCA_964544945.1 uncultured Gammaproteobacteria bacterium
CTGGTGCTGGTCTATGTCGGTGCGGTGATGGTGTTGTTCCTGTTCGTGGTAATGATGCTTGATATTAATATTGCGCGGTTACGCGAGGGTTTTGTTCAATATCTGCCGATTGGCATTGGCGTAGCGGTGATCATGTTACTGCTGATGTTGAGCGTTGTTACTGGCGAAATTTTTTCGAGCGAAGCGATATCGGAGCCCATTCCCAAGGCGGCTGACTTTAGCAATACCAAGGCCCTCGGTGGCGTGTTATATACCGATTACGTATTTGCCTTTGAAATAGCAGCGGTTATTTTACTTGTTGCCATTATTGCGGCAATTTCGCTGACAATGCGTAGACGCCCACAAACCAAGTATCAGAACCCATCGGATCAGATCAGGGTACGCAAGGCTGACCGGCTGCGTATCGTAAAAATGCCGTCGAGTAGCGAATAAGCCATGAGCGTAGAATTAAGTCATTACCTGATACTGGCCGCGATACTGTTTAGCATCAGTATTGCCGGTATAGTCATCAATCGAAAGAATATCATCGTTATTTTGATGTCGATCGAATTGATGCTGCTATCGGTAAATCTCAATTTCATAGCATTTTCGCATTATTTAAATGACCTTGCGGGCCAGGTATTCGTGTTCTTTATACTCACGGTTGCCGCTGCTGAGGCAGCTATTGGGCTGGCAATCCTGGTTGTGTTATTCCGTAACAAGGGCTCGATCAATGTCGCCGATATCAACGAGTTAAAAGGGTGAGCATGGAATCTATTTATCTTGCTATTCCGCTGACTTCACTGCTCGGCGCCATCATCGCCGGATTTTTCGGCAAGTCGATCGGGCGTAAAGGTGCTCACTGGGCTGCGATACTGGGTGTAGGCGCTTCTTTTCTGCTTTCACTCATCGTATTAAAAGATGTCGCCTTCGATGGTGCTGCGATTTACAACCAGTCGGTCTATACCTGGATGGTGAGCGACGGCATTCGCTTCGAAATAGGCTTTCTCATCGATAGCCTGTCCGCGCTGATGATGGTCGTGGTTACCAGTGTTTCCCTGGCAGTGCATGTCTACACAATCGGCTATATGCATGACGACCCTGGTTACCAGCGCTTTTTTAGCTATATCTCGCTGTTTACCTTTTCCATGTTGATGCTGGTGATGTCGAACAATTTTCTCCAGCTATTTTTCGGGTGGGAAGGGGTAGGCCTGGTTTCCTACCTGTTGATTGGATTCTGGTTTAAACGCGAAACGGCAATTTACGCCAATTTGAAAGCCTTCCTGGTTAACCGGGTCGGTGATTTTGGGTTTTTACTCGGCATTGCATTATTGCTGGCTTATACCGGCTCGCTCGATTATTACGAAGTATTCGACCGCTCCGATCTAATGCAATCTGCCACGATACAGGTTATCCCTGGTCTCGACTGGTCGGTGATCACGCTGGGTACTATTCTGTTATTCATCGGAGCGATGGCAAAGTCGGCTCAGGTGCCGCTGCACGTCTGGCTCCCGGATTCGATGGAAGGCCCGACACCGATTTCAGCGCTGATTCATGCAGCGACCATGGTAACCGCCGGTATTTTCATGGTGGCGCGCATGTCGCCGCTGTTTGAATTGTCTGAAACCACGTTATCGGTAGTCTTGGTGATTGGTGCGACCACGGCATTTTTTATGGGGTTGGTCGGAGTCGTGCAAAACGATATCAAACGCGTTGTCGC
This sequence comes from uncultured Gammaproteobacteria bacterium, assembly GCA_964544945.1. GTDB lineage: Bacteria > Pseudomonadota > Gammaproteobacteria. The sequence continues at coordinate 1,700 of CAZJEJ010000055.1, forward strand.
CTATTCAACCCTGTCGCAGCTTGGTTATATGACAGTTGCACTCGGAGCCTCAGCCTATTCGGCTGCGATATTCCATCTGATGACACACGCATTTTTTAAAGCGCTACTATTCCTTGCGGCTGGGTCGGTGATTATTGCGATGCATCACGAACAGGATATGCGCAAGATGGGTGGCCTGAAAAAATACATGCCGATCACCTATTGGGTGTCGTTGGTGGGTTCATTGGCACTGATTGGATTTCCCGGTTTTTCGGGGTATTTTTCCAAAGATGCCATTATTCTTGCCGCCCGTAATGCAGATATTCCGGGCGCTGGATACGCCTACGTAATGGTATTAATGGGCGTTTTTGTTACGGCACTGTATACCTTCCGAATGATCTTCATGGTTTTCCATGGCGAGGAACGAATGGACGAACATACACGCAAACACCTACATGAAACGTCACCTGTAGTGTGGGTTCCGCTTGTTCTACTCGCTATACCCTCGGCTATCATCGGCTGGTTCACGATGGGCCCGGTGCTGTTTGATGGGTATTTTGATAACGCCATTGTCATTTTTAAAGAACACGGCGCGATGGCTGCCGTGGCAGAGGTATTCAACGGCCCTGCAAATTTTGTTGCCCACGGATTTCTCGGTCTACCGGTGTATCTGGCAGCAGCGGGTGTGGCAGTGGCCTGGCTTATCTATTTGAAAAAACCGTCGCTCGCGACCAGGGTGAGAGAAAAATCAGGCTTTCTTTATAAATTGCTTGATCAGAAATATTATTTCGACCGATTTAATGAAATTGTGTTTGCCGCAACTGCACGTGGCATTGGGCATGTATTGTGGCGCATAGGCGATGCCCTAATGATCGATGGACTAGTGGTTAACGGAAGCGCCAGACTGGTAGGCTGGTTTTCTGGCGTGATTCGCCAGGCACAAACGGGCTACCTGAATCATTATGCGTTTGCCATGATAACGGGGCTAATCCTGTTACTCGGCTGGGCTGTATTGGGCTGAGCCGATAATAAATGCGCCTGACAATAAAAGGTAATTGTTAAAATATGTACGCTGATTGGCCATTATTGAGCCTGGTTGTCTGGACCCCTATACTGGGTGGTATCCTCGTGTTATTTGTCGGAGACCGGGAGCCAGCCGGAGCGAGAAAAATTACACTGGTGGTTTCCATCGCCACATTTTTGCTGACCCTGCCGCTCTATACGCAATTTAATACCGACACCTATTTAATGCAGTTCGTCGAGCGTCGTAGCTGGATACCGGCATTCAACATCGAGTATTACCTCGGGATTGACGGAATTTCGATGCCCTTAATCCTGTTGACTTCGTTTATCTCGGTAATCGTCATCATCTCTTCCTGGGAAGTAATCCAGTACCGTGTAGCGCAATACATGGCAGCATTTCTGTTCATGGAAGGTTTTATGATCGGAACTTTCGCAGCACTAGATTCGATATTGTTTTATATGTTCTTCGAGGCGATGTTGATTCCGATGTTTCTGATAATCGGTATTTGGGGTGGTGCTAATCGAATTTATGCGACATTTAAGTTTTTCATTTATACGTTTATCGGTTCGGTGTTATTGCTTGTTGCACTGATTTACATGTACACCAAATCCGGCAGTTTCGCGATTTTGGATTTTCATATGCTGCCCCTGTCGATGACCGAACAAGTTCTAATTTTTCTGGCTTTCCTCGTCGCATTTGCGGTCAAGGTGCCGATGTGGCCGGTACACACCTGGTTACCAGACGCACACGTCGAAGCGCCTACCGGTGGTTCGGTAATACTGGCCGCGATCATGTTGAAGATGGGAGGCTATGGCTTTATACGCTTTAGTTTGCCGATTACGCCCGATGCAAGCGCCGAACTCGACTGGCTGATCATTACCATGTCGTTAACCGCCGTGGTGTATATCGGCTTCGTCGCCCTGGTACAGAAGGATATGAAAAAGCTGATCGCCTATTCATCGATCGCACACATGGGTTTTGTCACGCTTGGATTTTTTATCGTATTTCGGATTATGGATAGCGACAATGGTGCTAGCGGCTCGGTGCTGGCGCTGGAAGGCGGTATGGTGCAAATGATCTCGCACGGCTTTATTTCGGGCGCCATGTTCCTTTCTGTTGGTATCATGTATGACCGTATGCATAGTCGTTTAATTGCAGATTATGGCGGCATGGCTAATACCATGCCGGTGTTCGCGGCATTCATGGTATTTTTTGCCATGGCAAATGCTGGCCTACCAGGTACTTCCGGTTTTGTCGGCGAGTTTATGGTCATACTGGCCGCCTTTAAGGCAAATTTCTGGATTGCATTTCTTGCGGCGACAACGCTCATCCTCGGTGCTGCCTATACCCTTTGGATGATTAAGCGCGTCGTGTTCGGAGAAGTCGCAAACGACAATGTGAGTGCCTTGACCGATATCAATAAACGCGAAATTCTGTTTTTGTCAATTCTGGCAATCGCAGTACTGGCGCTGGGTTTGTGGCCCGATCCACTGGTTGAGGTGATGCACCCGACGATTGAAAACTTGTTAAACCACATTACCGAATCGAAGATATAGCCAGGCATAACCTATGACAGATTTCACCCAGCCTAACCTGCTACCCGCTTTACCAGAAATGGTAATGCTCGCGATGACCTGTCTGGTGCTGGTAGTCGACCTGTTTTTACCGCAGGGTAGACGCGGGTTTACCCTGGTGTTGTCTATTACGACGCTCGTTTTCACCCTGATTGCGATTATTGCGGTAGCCCCCTCAGGCAGTATTTCCAGCTTTGGCGACTCTTTTGTGCTCGATCAAATGGCTGTCATACTAAAGATTGCGACTATCGTGGTTGCCATCCTGGTTTTCATGTATTCACGCGATTACCTGATCGATAACGATATCTACAAGGGCGAATACTATGTACTTGGACTATTCGCGACGCTGGGCATGATGATCATGATTTCGGGACATAGTTTCCTGATGATTTACCTGGGCCTCGAATTACTGTCGCTTTCGCTTTACGCGATGATAGCGTTCAAGCGCAACTCGATGAGCGCGTCAGAGTCGGCAATGAAGTATTTTGTGTTGGGTGCGATGGCTTCCGGCTTACTGCTTTATGGTATTTCGATTTTTTACGGCATTACTGGAACCCTGGATATCAATCAATTGGCCAACGTAGTGTCAGAAAAGATGAGTGAAAATCCGGTAGCGCTGTCTTTCGCATTGACCTTTATCGTCGTGGGACTATCGTTTAAACTCGGCGCGGTTCCGTTTCATATGTGGTTGCCCGATGTTTACCAGGGCTCACCCACCTCGGTGACACTGTTTATCGCCACGGTTCCCAAAATAGCCGGTTTCGCGATGGCGATTCGACTGCTGGTGGATGGTCTCTCGGACCTGCAGGTTGAATGGTCGCAAATGCTCATCGTGCTGGCCGTGGCTTCGATGGCGATTGGTAATATTGTCGCCATCGCCCAGACCAATTTTAAACGCATGCTGGCGTATTCGACTATTTCTCATGTTGGATTTATTATGCTCGGCATCCTGTCGGGAACCAGTACAGGTTTCGCGGCGGCAATGTTTTACACCCTTACCTATGCCATCACCTCATCGGTCGCATTTGGGGTACTGCTTTTGCTCAACCGCAAAGGGTTTGAGGCAGAAAATATAGCCGATCTCAAGGGTTTGAACGATGCCAGTCCGTGGACAGCGGCGTTACTCGCGATTGCGATGCTTTCAATGGCAGGTGTACCGCCGACAGTCGGCTTTTATGCCAAGCTGAGCGTGCTTCAGGCGGTTATACAGGTAGACATGGTATGGCTCGCGGTGGTCGCAGTATTGTTCTCGGTCATCGGGCTTTTTTACTATTTGCGTGTTATCAAAGTCATGTATTTCGACAAGCCACAGGCGGATCAGCTTCCCACGGTGAAGCAGTCGCTCGATGTTAAAGTATTATTGAGCATCAATGCTTTGAGTTTGATCGGTTTGGGTATATTTCCCTCGGTATTGATGGGCTACACTCTCCTCGCATTTAACTGATCGAGCACCCTGATTGCATCGCTTGAGCGGTAATCGAAAATACTGCTCGTATACCACACGGTTCTCCGAATTACACCTTGTAAATTCACACCAACCTAGCTATTATTCCGCGCTCCTGATGCGGGGTGGAGCAGCTTGGTAGCTCGTCGGGCTCATAACCCGAAGGTCGTTGGTTCAAATCCAGCCCCCGCTACCAAAATTTTTGACTGGCTAAAGATGGATCGATTCCGGATTTATGGTCAGTAGTCAGTTAAAAAGGCCCTATATGGGCCTTTTTTATTGGATTTTATGAGACAGAGTTAAGTGCAGGATTTAGCGCAAATATTCGAGCCGGTTATTCAGTCGATGGGCTATGAACTCGTCGGTATCGAATTTAGCGGTGGGAGTCAGCACGGTACTCTGAGGGTTTATATCGACCGTGAGAGTGGTGTCAACATCGATGATTGTGCCGCGATTAGTCATCAGATAAGCGGCATACTAGATGTGGAAGAGCCGATTCAGCAGGCGTATGATCTAGAGGTTTCTTCACCTGGAGTCGATCGACCACTGTTCAAACTCGAGGATTACGAACGATTTACCGGCTGTACGGCGAAAATCAAGATGGCAGTCGCACTCGACGGGAGAAAAAATTTCAAGGGCGAGTTACAGGGCGTATCCCAACCCAGATACGTGAAGATCGAGGTCGATGGCAAAGGGTATGAATTACCTCTGTCAGATATAGCGAAAGCTAACCTGGTAGGTGAAATCTAGCAAGAGTTTGATCTGATTAATGACTCTTCGAATATTCTGAAGCGACGAATAGAGCAATTCAGGATAACCATAAATATGGCGAGAAATGACGATGGAAAATAAAGAAATTTTGTTAGTGGCGGATACAGTCTCAAACGAAAAGGGTATCGATCGTGAAATTATTTTCGAAGCGATCGAGGCCGCTCTGGCTTCCGCAACCCGCAAAAAACATCAACGGGATATTGAAGTTCGTGTCGATATCGATAGAAATACCGGTGACTACGACACTTATCGCCGCTGGGAAGTGATCGAACCCGGTGAAGATGGTTTCGAAGAGCCACTGCGCCAAATTAGTCTCGAAGCGGCGCAAATCGACCAACCAGAAATTCAACCAGGTGATTTTGTCGAGGAACAAATAGAGTCGGTTGAATTTGGTCGTATCGCAGCACAAACCGCGAAGCAGGTGATCGTGCAGAAAGTTCGCGAAGCAGAGCGACGTAAAGTAATTGATGCATACACCGACAGGGAAGGCAGCCTGGTAATGGGACAGGTTAAGCGCGTTGAGCGCGGTAACGTCTATGTCGATTTGGGCGATAACGCGGAAGGTTTCATCCCGCGCGAAGAAATGATTCCGCGTGAATCGATGCGCCCAGGGGATCGAGTGAGAGGGTATTTGTATAAGATTGAATCTGAAGTTCGTGGACCGCAATTATTTATCAGTCGAACCGCACCCCAATTTTTAATGGAACTATTCAAACTCGAAGTACCGGAAGTTGGTCAGGGCTTAATAGAAATCATATCCGCCGCACGCGACCCGGGAATGCGTGCCAAAATAGCGGTAAAGAGTAACGATCCGCGTATGGATCCAGTAGGCGCATGCGTCGGTATGCGTGGTTCGAGGGTGCAGTCGGTTTCGAATGAGCTCGCAGGCGAACGAGTCGATATTATTTTGTGGGACGAAAATCCGGCACAATTCGCGGTCAACGCAATGTCTCCGGCAGAGGTGGCATCAATCGTCATCGACGAAGAGTCCGGCTCGATGGATATCGCAGTGCCCGAAGAGAAATTGTCGCAGGCTATTGGACGTGGAGGACAGAATATTAAACTGGCCAGCCAGCTAACTGGCTGGACATTAAATGTTATGGATGAAGAGGCCGCTGAAGAGAAATCCGAAGGTGAAGCCAGGCAACTGGTTGAAAACTTTAGGACACAGCTAGATGTGGATGAAGAAGTTGCGATTATCCTGGTTCAGGAAGGCCTGACTACGATAGACGAGGTCGCCTATATCCCAGAATCTGAGCTGAATGAAATCGAGGAATTCGACG
>CAZJEJ010000055.1:7874-12538 GCA_964544945.1 uncultured Gammaproteobacteria bacterium
GACGAGGTCGCCTATATCCCAGAATCTGAGCTGAATGAAATCGAGGAATTCGACGAAGAGATTGTACAGGAACTGCGCGGACGTGCGCGCGATGCTCTGTTGACCATGGCGATTGCGAACGAAGAAACTGCAGCAGCGGGAGAGCCGCAAGAAGATTTGCTGAAGATGGAATTTATGACCGATGAGCTTGCGCATAAACTTTCACGGCAGGGCATTTGTACGATGGAAGACCTGGCCGAGCAATCGACCGATGAATTGGAAGAAATCGAAGGAATAGATACGGAATTTGCGGGTAAATTGATCATGAAAGCCCGCGAACCCTGGTTTGCTGAAGCCGAGTCATCAGCAAGCTAACCGATCAATAGCTTTAGGATAGATAACCATGTCAAACGTGACAGCAAAACAACTTTCAGAGGTGATAGGCGTAAGCGTCGATAAGCTGCTGGATCAATTAAATGCGGCTGGTGTACAGATATCCGGCGCGGAAGATCCCATTTCCGACGATGACAAGATGAAGTTGCTCGAATCGTTGCGTACCAGCCATGGAAAAGATGACACGGGTGGTCCCAGGAAGATAACCCTTTCACGCAAAAGCAAGAGCGAATTAAAGGTATCTGGAATCTCCGGGCGCAATACCACGACTAAGACTATTAATGTCGAAGTTCGCAAAAAACGTACTTATGTACGACGCAGCGACCTCGAAGCGGAAGTAATAGAAACGCCACCGGAAGTAGAAGAGCCGGTAATCGAAGAAACCGTGGTTGACGGACAAGACCTGGCTATTGATGAAGCAAAAAATTCCGAAGAGGCCGCAAGACTGGCGGCCGAGGCGGCCCGGTTGAAACTGGAACAGGAAGACGCGGCCAAAAAGGCATATCAGAAGAGCATGGAAGAAGCGGAGGCTGCAAAAATAGTTCTGGAAAAACAACAGGCCGAAGCAGCAGCAGCCCTGGCGGCCGAAGCAGCCAAGGCAGCCCTGGAGGAAGCGGCGCGGGCCAGCGCGGCGGTTACGGAAGATAAAACTGCCAAACATGGTAAACGCGGCGATGATAAGCATACCCGATACGGGCGCAAGGAATTACACGTAAAAGAAGGTGGCGCTCAAACCAGCCGTAAGCCGAAGTTTAAAAAGGGCCAAAGACAGGTGCGCGATGTTAAAAATCTACACGCCTTCGAGAAACCCACGGCTCCGGTGGTTCGAAGCGTGGAGGTACCGGAGGCGATATCGGTAGCCGAATTAGCCCAGAAAATGGCGGTAAAAGCTGGTGACGTGATTAAGACCCTGATGCAAATGGGTACCATGGCCACCATTAACCAGATACTCGATATGGATACCGCGATACTGGTCGTCGAAGAAATGGGACACAATGTCACTACGGTCGCAAGCGAAGATGACTTCGAGAAAGAGCTGCTCGAAAATGTTGCCCAGACCGATGTGGATAAGGCGTCCAGGCCACCCGTAGTAACGATCATGGGACACGTTGATCATGGTAAAACGTCGTTACTCGATTATATTCGAAAATCCCGTGTAGCGTCTGGCGAGGCAGGTGGTATTACGCAGCATATTGGCGCCTACCGCGTGGAGACTGACAAGGGCATCATTACCTTTCTGGACACACCTGGCCATGCAGCGTTTTCTGCGATGCGTGCGCGTGGTGCGCAGGCGACCGATATTGTTGTACTGGTAGTCGCCGCGGACGATGGTGTTATGCCGCAAACAAAGGAGGCGATTCAGCATGCTAGATCGGCTGAAGTACCTTTGGTGGTTGCGGTAAATAAAATCGATAAAGAGAATGCCGACCCAGAGCGTGTCAGGAACGAACTCGCGGCGCTGGAAGTTATTCCCGAGGAGTGGGGCGGCGAGAATATTTTTGTTCACGTTTCGGCGATTACTGGCGAAAATATCGACAACTTGCTGGAAGCCATTTTATTACAGTCAGAGATTCTGGAACTGGAAGCGGTAGATAGCGGTAACGCGAAAGGGGTGGTGGTAGAAGCCTCGCTCGACAAGGGTCGTGGTCCAGTGGCCACTGTACTAGTGCAGTCGGGTCAATTACAACAGGGGCAAATGCTGCTCGCAGGCACCCAATTTGGGCGCGTAAGGGCCATATACGACGAATCCGCGAAGAGTATCAAGTCGGCAGGACCATCGATGCCGGTACAGGTACTAGGTCTATCGGGGGTACCCAACGCCGGTGATGATGTATTCGTGGTCGATAATGAAAGAAAGGCTCGGGAATTTGCTGAAACTCGTGAAACAAAAATACGCGAAACCAAGTTGGCCGACCAGCAAAAAATCAAGATGAAGAGCATGTTTGATGCGATGACCGAAGGGCAGGTTGCGGAAGTGAATGTACTGGTTAAGGCTGACGTACAGGGCAGCTCGGAAGCTATTCGTGATGCTCTGGAAAAATTGTCGACTGACGAGGTGCGCGCCAAACTGGTAGCTACCGGTGTCGGTGGAATCAACGAGTCGGATATCAATCTTGCGGCCGCTTCGTCGGCGATGGTGATTGGGTTTAATGTTCGCGCCGATGCTGCAGCCAAGCGAACCGCGGGTGATTACGGCATCGATATTCGTTACTACAGTGTCATTTATGATGTGATCGACAATGTCAAATCAGCCATGTCCGGCTTGCTCGCACCAGAAGCACGAGAAAATATTCTTGGCCTGGCCGAAGTCAAGGACGTATTCCGTTCACCCAAGTTTGGCGATGTCGCGGGGTCTATTGTCGTTGATGGCGTAGTGCGCAAAGGTCAGCCGATTCGGGTACTGCGTGAAAATGTCGTCATTTACGAAGGCGAACTAGAATCGCTGCGCCGCTTCAAGGATCCAGTCGAAGAAGTGCGCATGGGTACCGAATGTGGAATCGCGGTGAAAAATTACACCGATGTCCGTCCAGGCGATCAAATAGAAGTATTCGAGCGCATTGAAGTAGCAAGAACACTCGAATAGTATTAAAGAATAAGGTCAGGACCAATGCCAAAAGATTATCCGCGTAGCGAACGACTGGCTTCACAAATTCAGCGTGAATTGGCGAGGTTGATTCAAAACAATGTGAAAGACCCTAGAATGGCCGCGCCGAGTATCCTCGAAGTTGTAGTCAGTAAAGACCTGTCGCAGGCCAGGGTTTATTTCAGTGTACTCAACGATGAAGACTCGTCCCAAACCCAGGAAGCACTCAGCCACGCGAGGGGATATTTGCAGCGTGAAATCGGTAAAGTGTTGAAAGCTCGCATCACGCCCCGCCTGGTTTTCACCTATGACGATACGAATATTCGCGGTCGAAATATGTCTGACCTGATCGATGCGGCAATCGCCAGAGACAAATCGAACTCAACGAGTTAACGAATGGGTCGCGGTGCGCGTAAACCAGAAGGCTTTCGGGATGTAGACGGTATCCTGCTCCTGAACAAACCGGTTGGTATCAGTTCTAATAGGGCCTTGCAAAAAGTCCGGCGTCTTTTTAAGGCCAATAAGGCGGGTCATACCGGCAGCCTCGATCCATTGGCAAGCGGCATGTTACCAATTTGTTTTGGCGAAGCCACCAAGTTTTCCGGTTACCTGCTCGATGCGGGTAAATACTATCGGGCAGTGTGCCAACTCGGTAAAACAACCCGTACGGGCGATGCCGAGGGTGAGGTTATTTCAGATTTACCCGTACAGGTTTGTAGGGCTCAAATCGACTCTGTATTGAAGGCGTTTACTGGTACAGTTGAACAGGTTCCACCGATGTATTCGGCGATCAAACACAAGGGGCAGCGCCTGTATCGTCTGGCAAGGGCCGGTCAGGAAGTCGAACGTCCAGCTCGGTCGATCGAAATTTATTCGCTCAATTTAATCGGTTTCAACGATGATCAGCTTGAGTTAGATATCCATTGTTCCAAGGGCACCTATATCAGAACCCTGGCCGAGGATATTGGAAATGCCCTGGGATGCGGTGCCTATCTCGCTAGTCTGGAGCGAACCGCTGTTCAACCCTTTATGCAGCAACCCTGTTATACACTGGAACGATTAGGTGACATGGCAAACCTGGGGGTCGACAATCTTGATAGCTGCCTGTTGCCCGTGAATAGCGCCTTAGCCTCCCTGCCGGAGCTAGTTATCGATACGAATGCCGCCGATTTTCTGAAACAGGGCAGGGCGGTTCAGGTTAGCGATACCCCTGCTTCGGCATTGCTCGCACTGGTTGCAGAAAGTGGTGAATTTATAGGCATTGGAAAGGTGCTCTCGGACGGCAAGATTGCACCAAAAAGACTAATGAATACAGCAAGATAGGTGATACTGGAGAGGTGTCAGATATTAACTGCCCGTTTTGCCGTGAAATTCCTTGTTACTACCTGCCCAGATAGGTAGAATACCTGCCTTTTTCGGGCCTACGAGGTTTAATACATGTCGATGTCAGCTGAACAAAAGCGAGCAATCGTAGCTGATCACCAGCAAAGTGACGGTGACACAGGATCACCGGAAGTACAGGTCGCGCTGCTAACCCATCAAATCGGTCATTTGACCGAGCACTTCAAGAAGCACATTCATGATCATCATTCGCGCCGTGGGTTGTTAAAAATGGTTAACCAACGTCGTAATTTACTGGATTATTTAAAATCCAAAAATCAGCAACGTTACAAGGACCTAATCGGAAAACTGGGCCTGCGTCGATAAC
>CAZJEJ010000055.1:12638-14783 GCA_964544945.1 uncultured Gammaproteobacteria bacterium
TCGATAACGAATAGTTCGATAACTTAAGAGAGAAAGTGTGAATCCAATTAAAAAGACATTTCAGTACGGCGCACATCAAGTTACGCTGGAAACAGGGGAAATAGCGCGTCAGGCGGGCGGTGCTGTTATCGTCAATATGGAAGATACCATGGTGATGGTCACCGTGGTAGGGTCGAAGACTGCTGACCCGGACCGTGGCTTCTTTCCGTTGACCGTCGACTATAGCGAAAAGACTTATGCCGCGGGTAAAATTCCTGGGGGCTTTTTCAAACGAGAAGGCCGTCCCAATGAAAAAGAGACCCTGACCTGCCGACTCATCGACCGGCCGATTCGACCCCTGTTTCCCAAAGGGTTTATGAACGAAGTACAGGTGGTCGCAACCGTAATATCCCTTAATAATGAAATCGATCCAGATATCCCGGCATTAATCGGCACCTCGGCGGCGATTTTAATCTCCGGCATACCGTTCAATGGCCCAATCGGTGCAGCCAGGGTAGGCTATCTGGACGGGCAATACATTCTTAACCCCACCAAAAGTCAGGTCGCGGAATCTGATCTCGACCTGGTCGTTGCCGGCACTGAAAATGCCGTACTGATGGTTGAATCGGAAGCTAACTGTCTGTCGGAAGAGGTGATGCTCGGATCGGTCACTTACGGGCACGAACAGTTGCAAACCGCGATTCAGGCGATCAAGGAATTCAGTGCAGAGGTCAACACGATTCCCTGGGAATGGCAGGCTCCCGAAGCTGATGAGGCTTTAAACGACAAGGTGAGCCAGCATTGCGAAGCAGATATTATTCAGGCCTACACCATCGCCGATAAAATGCAACGCCAGGAGAAACTCTCGGAAATTCGCAGTGCGGCTATGGAAGCACTGGTAAGCGATGCAGAAGACTCCCCGCAGGAAGGTGGTGTTCGTGAAGTCATCGCCAAACTCGAAAAGAAAGTCGTGCGTAGTCGGATTATCGCGGGTGAGAAGAGAATTGATGGACGAGACACCAAAACCGTTCGGCCCATTACTGTTCGAACAGGGGCTTTACCAAGAACCCATGGTTCGGTCGTATTTACCCGTGGCGAAACTCAGGCCATCGTCGTAGCAACGATGGGAACCGGACGCGATGCGCAAATCATCGATGCGATCGAAGGCGCACGTAAAGAAAATTTTATGCTGCACTATAACTTCCCACCCTCGTGTGTTGGCGAGGTAGGTCGAGTCGGATTTACCAAACGCCGAGAAATTGGACACGGTCGGCTGGCGAAACGCGGTGTTCAGGCTGTTATGCCATCAACCGATGAATTTCCCTACGTAATCCGTGTTGTTTCCGAAATCACTGAATCCAACGGCTCTTCGTCTATGGCCAGCGTTTGCGGTACCAGCCTTGCGCTTATGGACGCGGGTGTGCCCTTGAAAGCGCCCGTAGCCGGTATTGCGATGGGCCTGATCAAGGAAGACAAAGATTTTGCCATACTGACCGATATACTGGGTGACGAAGACCACCTGGGGGATATGGACTTCAAGGTGGCGGGAACCACCGATGGTATTACCGCGCTGCAGATGGATATCAAGATCGATGGAATTACTACCGAGATTATGAGCCAGGCGCTCGACCAGGCAAAAGCGGGTCGATTATTTATCCTCGGTGAGATGGCGAAAGTGTTGAGCGAACCTCGTGCCGAAATGTCTGAATATGCCCCACGACTGATTACTTTTAAAATCAATCCCGAAAAAATTCGTGATGTGATCGGCAAGGGCGGAGCAACTATTCGCTCGATCACCGAAGAAACCGGTGCAACCATCGAGGTCGACGACGATGGCATGGTAAAAATTGCCTCGGTAGAAAAAGCCGCAGGTGAAGAAGCCAGACGTCGCGTCGAGATGGTAACAGCCGATGTCGAAGTCGGGGTCATCTACGAAGGCAAAGTCGCGAAGATCATGGACTTTGGCGCATTCGTTAACATTTTACCCGGCAAGGACGGCCTGGTTCACATCTCGCAAATTTCAGACGAGCGTGTTGAAAACGTTACCGACAAACTCTCCGAAGGCGATATCGTCAAGGTCAAGGTACTCGAAGTAGACCGCCAGGGCCGAATCCGACTAAGCATGAAAGCGGTCACAGCCGAAGAGGCAGCGACTGCTTAAAGCAG
>CAZJEJ010000056.1:0-5702 GCA_964544945.1 uncultured Gammaproteobacteria bacterium
CGCATTAGGCCGCAGTGTGGTGGCGCACATCAACGGCTTGATAGGCAATTAATTATTATACGGCGATGCGATTTAAATGGGGTTAAGCTTGACACCCAGTTGTTCAGGCAGACCTGTTAAGGCAGGCCTATATCGTCATCGAAAAAATTCTGGTATCTGGCGCTTTACGCAACAATCGCAGATCAAATGCCATGCAGATATTTCTTACAAAAGGTCTGGCGTGCTCTGGTACTACCAGCTTGTCCTTGCTTAATTCCACCAGCCCATCGGCTTCCATTTCTTTCAATTTTAAAAGACATTCGCCTAATTCTGGAAACTGGCTTTCCTGCTTATCCCAGGTTGTTTCGAATTGACACATTATATTAAGAATATGCAGCCTTACGATGCGGTCTTCATCGGTTAATAAATGACCTCGAAAAACAGGTAGCTCACCCCGGTTGGCACGCGCCTCGTATTCAGGAACAGTTTTATCGTTCTGGGCAAAAGCGTACCAGGAGTCACCAATCGCCGACATGCCCAATCCGACCATTAATTGGGTTTTATTTGCCGTATATCCCATAAAGTTACGGTGTAGATTCCCATTGTTCAGTGATTCGAACAGGGAATCGGTTTTAAGGGCGAAATGATCCATGCCAATTTCTTCGTAACCCAATTCCGAAAACAGTTTCTTACCCGCCTCGTATAACGCTCTTTTAACCTCGTTTTTAGGCAGGTCTGCTTCGCTGAAACCGCGTTGTCCCGTTCCTTTTATCCAGGGAACATGCGCGTAGCTGTAAAATGCCAATCTATCCGGGACCAGCTGATTCGTTTTATTAATCGTATCAACTACGTTTTCCAGGGTTTGATGCGGTAACCCAAAGATCAAATCATGGCTGATCGAAGTATGACCTGTTTCCCTCGCCCATTCGGTCACCCGCTTGACCTGCTCGAAACTTTGAATCCTGTTAATCGTTTGTTGCACCAAAGGATCGTAATCCTGAACGCCAAAGCTGCATCTTCTGAAGCCCAAATCGTATAATGTTTCGAGGTGTTCCCTGGTCGTATTGTTAGGGTGTGCTTCGAAGCCGAATTCAAAATTTTCTGCTTTTGCCGCATGCCCCATAATCCCATCGATCAGCATTTTCAGATGACTGGGGCTAAAAAATGTCGGGGTTCCTCCACCAAGGTGCAGTTCCTTAATTCTGGGAGTCTCGGAAAATAACGCCCGGTAGGTCTTCCATTCGCTTAAGACGGCATCGATATACGGAGATTCTACGCTGTGCCTTTTGGTGATGCGTTTGTGACAACCGCAAAATGTGCACAGGCTTTCGCAAAATGGTAAGTGAATATATAAACTGATACCTTCACTGGTATTACTTTCTGCGAATGCCCGGGCTGCCGTATCTTTCCATACGTCTGGCGTAATCGATGCCTCATCCCAATACGGCACTGTTGGATAGCTGGTATATCGCGGCCCAGGTATATTGTATTTCTGAATTAAATTACTGTGCATAACATTCGTTTAACTAAATTACTGTAAAGCGGTGGTCAGATTAGTAGAGGCGGAAACTGGAAGTCTACCACTATTTTTTGCAAATGACGGCCTTGTCAATTACAAACCAGCCAAATCGTTCGACCCAGCTCTGCGAGAGAATCCGGCCGCCGGTTCGAACAGCAGAGAGCAAGCTTATACCCCACGCGCGCATTACGTTCTCGGCATAGGCTTTAGACGAGTTGGTGGGATTATGTTGCTGGTTATTTTAAAATTGGATATTGGAAAACCGGGTCGAGTTATCCTGGACGCGCCGCTAGTAAGTGCTTTCTATAAATGATGAAGCGTGTTTAAATATCGGTAACTCAGTAAATTAGAATAATAATCGATACTGTTTCCAGTCCATGCGTTTCTGGTGGACAATCTAATTACAACAATTAAATGTTATTCCGGGAGAGTAGTTATGTCAGATTACGAAATTAAAAAACTTCAAAAGCGCGTTACCAACGGCGGGATGAACCGCCGTGAATTTATTAAGGCAGCCTCGGCGATAGGCTTTGCATTCGCCGCACCTACGCTATATAGCCAGGCAGCTTACGCGACACCTAAAAAAGGTGGTGTATATCGCCTGGGTCTGCCTGGCGCCAACACTGGTGATAATATGGATTCCGGTACCCACAGTGATGCCTATATGATCAATATGAGTCAGGGTGCGGTTCGCAACTGTGTGATCGAAGTCGATGCCTATGGTAAGGCAATTCCGGAACTTGCTGAAAGTCTCGAGCCTTCTGCTGACGCAGCAACCTGGGTGGTTAAGGTACGCCAGGGCGTCGAGTTCCACAATGGCAAAACCCTTGATGCCGATGACATAATAGCGTCAATTGAATATCATCGTGGTGAGGGCACCGAATCTGCGGCCAAATCGGTGGCCGAGTCGATGGGCAAGATTCGGAAAGACGGTAAAAACACCGTGATCTTCGAGCTTGAAAGCGGCAATGCAGACTTTCCTTTCCTGCTCAGCGATTACCACATAACCATTGGCCCTGCGGAAAAAAATGGGAAGGTCGACTGGCTAACGGGTATCGGCACTGGCCCTTACAAAATCAAGGCCTTCGAGCCGGGCGTTAGTTCCCGGCTGGTACGTCAGGCTAACTACTTCAAGCCAGACGAGGGAAATTTCGACGAAATCAGGATGATCGCTATCAACGACACAGCTGCCCGAATGAACGCGATGTCAACCGGACAGATCGATGCAATGGTGCGCGCTGATTTAAAGACCGCCCCCTTGCTCGACAGGAAAGCAGGCGTCAGCATCGTACAGGTTGCGGGCACAAAGCATTACACCTACCCGATGGATGTGCGCGTCGCGCCGTTTGATAATAACGACGTACGCATGGCGTTAAAACTCGGCATAGACCGCGAAGCGTTCGTAAAAACCGTATTGCGCGGTTATGGTACATTAGGAAACGACCATCCGATCGGTTCATCGCAGAATTACTATGCTGCGAGCTTGCCACAACGTAAGTACGATCCAGAGAAAGCAAAGTGGTACCTGAAGAAAGCGGGGCAAACTGGCCTCAAGGTCGATTTATCTGTCTCCGACGCGGCTTTTACGGGCGCGGTCGATGCGTCTCAACTCTACGCCGAATCATTGAAAAAGGCCGGGGTTACATTGAACCTCAAACGTGCATCATCCGACGGTTACTGGAGTAATACCTGGATGAAAGTACCGTGGAGCTCCAGCTACTGGAGTGGCCGCCCCACCGCTGACTGGATGTTTACTATCGCTTATGCGGCAGGTGGTAACTGGACCGAAACTTTCTGGAATAACGCTCGTTTCGAGGAGCTGCTGGTAGCTGGACGAGTCGAGCTCGACGAAGCCAAGCGCGGTGCAATCTACCAGGAAATGCAGGCTATAACCAGAAATGAGGGCGGTAGCGTGATTCCATGCTTCGCTAACAACGTTGATGCGGCCTCCGACAAACTCGGCAAGCCCGCCAGGATAGCTGGTAATTTTGAGCTTGACGGGGCACGAAGCGCCTCTCGCTGGTGGTTTCTCTAGGCCGTAGGAGCCTTAGGTACGTTTGCAAATGTTGGATACATTTTGGTGGTCAGGTTGGTTCTAACCTGACCACTTATTTGTTTATTTGCGCGCACACCGGTTAATTTTTTATGAACAGTACGCTACTCCCTATCATCTTTCAGCGCCTTGTAATGGGACTATTTATCCTGTTTGGAGTATCGATTCTGATAACACTGGGTGTCGAGGCATTGTCGGGCGACGTTTGTTCCGCGATACTCGGACAGGCTGCCGAGCAATCAACCGTCGCTGCCTGTCAGGCGCAGCTTGGTATAGACAGACCGGTGCACATTCGCTATGTGGAATGGCTGGGCAATGTTTTACAGGGTGATCTAGGTACCTCTCTGGCCAACAAAAGAGAAGTATCGGAACAAATTGGCAAACGGCTGGGCAATACGCTCTACCTGGCCGGTTCGACAGCTATATTCGCTGTTCCGATCGGGATATTCCTCGGTGTTGTCGCTGCGCTTTATCGCAATAGTTTCATCGATCACGCAATTTCGACCACGACGCTGTCCACCATTGCATCGCCGGAATTTTTTGTTGGTTATGTTTTAATGGCTGTGTTTGCGGTCAATCTCGGCTGGTTACCGGCGATTTCCAATGTCGATAGTTCGATGGGTTTCTGGGCTCGACTGGAGGTATCCGCATTACCGGTGATGACACTGGCGTTGGTGACCATTGCGCATATTATGCGCATGACCCGGGCTTCGATTGTTAGTCTGCTGGCCAGCCCGTATATCGAAATGGCCAAACTCAAGGGGTTGAAACCCAGTCGAATAATCATCAAGCACGCCTTACCCAATGCCTGGTCACCGATTATTCAGGTAATAGTTCTTAATCTGGCCTATATGATTGTTGGCGTTGTCGTCATCGAAGTGGTGTTCGTGTACCCCGGGTTGGGAGCGCTGATCGTCGATGCGGTGCTAAACCGTGATCTGCCGGTTATCCAGGGTACTGCGATAGTGTTTGCCACGGCATACGTCGTGTTGTTCTTACTGGCAGATATTTTGTCGATGGCGGCCAACCCTCGCCTGCGGCACAGGCGGTAACCCGATGAAGCAGTTAATCGCTTTGTGGTCTGATCTCAACACGAGTGCGCGCATAGGACTGGGTATAGTCATGTTCTTTGCATTCGCCGCTATTTTCGCACCCTGGTTGGCGCCCTATGGCGAAAGCGAGATCGTAGGCGATGTGTGGGAACCCATCGGCGGTAAATTCATTTTTGGTACCGATCAAATTGGACGCGATCTGCTGTCACGTTTGATTTTTGGCGCACGCAACACCATGGCTTTGGCAATCGTTTCGACCACGGTTTCATTTACTGCGGGAGCTGTACTCGGGTTTATCGCCGCCACCAAGGGTGGTCTGACCGATCAGGTGTTAAGCCGCGTGGTAGACGTGGTGATCTCGATTCCCACACTGATCGCCGCACTGATCGTACTGTCGGCGGTAGGAACCGACTCATCAACGCTGGTATTGGTGATAGGTATTATTTACGCGATGCCGGTTTTTCGTATCGCGCGTGCGGTGGCGATGGATATTGAGGTAATGGACTATGTTGAGGCCGCCCGCTTACGGGGTGAAGGCCTCTGGTGGATTATGAGCAGGGAAATTCTACCTAATGCACTGACACCACTGGCAGCCGAATTTGGCCTGCGCTTCTGCTTTGTATTTCTACTGATCGCAAGCCTGAGCTTTCTCGGCCTCGGCCTGCAACCACCACTGGCCGACTGGGGAGCGATGGTGCGTGGCAACGCCGACGGCATCGCCTGGGGTTTCCTTCACCCATTGTTGCCTGCTGCTAGCATTGCCTCGTTGACCATCGGTATCAACCTGCTGATAGACCGTTGGGTATATAAAGCCAGCGGATTAAGAGATGACCAGTAAGTGCGGCTAAAAATGCACTTTTCCCGCCATAGCGTTGTTAGCCCCGTGCTCAAATCCTCACGTATTGTCACATACGCTGCGGTTCTCGGCTCTGGCTCCCCGCTTCGCTCTACCTCCTGCATCCATGCAGTCGTGCGCGCGGTGCTTCCTAGCTCTCGCGAAAAAATCACTATTTTTAGCCGCACTTAGGACTAGGAACGCACAAAATGAGTGAAAAACTACTCGAAGTAAAAGACCTGTTGATCGAAGCGGATATCGATG
>CAZJEJ010000056.1:5802-14687 GCA_964544945.1 uncultured Gammaproteobacteria bacterium
ATGAGTGAAAAACTACTCGAAGTAAAAGACCTGTTGATCGAAGCGGATATCGATGGCGAATGGAAACCCATCGTCAACTACCTGTCTATGACGCTGGAACGGGGAGAAATTATCGGATTGATTGGTGAATCCGGTGCCGGAAAATCAACATTTGGGTTAACCGCGCTGGGTTACACTAAACCCGGTTGCCGAATTGTGTCGGGTTCGATCAAACTCGATGGAGTTGAACTGGTCGGAAGACCCGATGCCGAGCTGCGCCATATTCGAGGAAATAAAGTGGCCTATGTCGCGCAAAGTGCAGCGGCCTCGTTTAATCCCGCGCACACACTGGTCGAGCAGTTCGCCGAATCACCGGTGCAGCATGGCAAAATGAAAATGGCGGAAGCGCGTAGACGCAGCGTTGAATTGTTCCGTCAGCTCGATTTACCCGATCCAGAACACATTGGAGAGCGTTACCCACACCAGGTATCCGGTGGGCAGTTACAACGCGCTATGACCGCGATGGCACTGGGTTCCGATCCGGATATCATTATTTTTGACGAACCCACCACGGCGCTTGATGTAACCACGCAAATCGAAGTATTGGGTGCGATTAAGGAAGCCGTGAAGGCGCGCAATGTCGCTGCCATCTATATCAGCCACGACCTCGCGGTGGTGGCGCAAATGGCGGATCGCATCATGGTATTGCGTTACGGTGATTTGATCGAGGAAGGTAATGCTCGAGAAATGCTGGCAAACCCAAAGCAGGATTACACTCAAAAATTACTTAATGTCCGCGCGTTACGCGAGAGCAGAACTGACCACGATGAGGATAATATCCAGCTGCAGGCAAAGAATATTACTGCCCGTTATCCGGGAACCAGTGTCGACGTGCTCACTAATATCAACATCAATATTGTCAAAGGTAAAACGGTTGCCGTGGTGGGTGAATCTGGTAGCGGTAAGAGTACGCTGGCACGCGTCATTACCGGTCTTTTGCCCCCCAGTCAGGGTTCGGTAAAATTTAATGGGCGCGAGTTGACGCCAGCGCTTAATAAGCGGTCGAAAAAAGATTTGCAATCGATTCAAATGATATACCAGATGGCCGATGTGGCGATGAACCCGCGCCACAAAATCAAAGATATTATCGGGCGCCCATTGGAATTTTATCTTGGCCTGAGAGGTAAACAGCGTGATAAGCGCGTACACGATTTACTACGTCAAATTGAAATCCCCGAAGAATTTGCAGAACGCTACCCGATGCAATTGTCGGGGGGCGAAAAACAGCGCATCTGTATCGCCCGTGCGCTGGCCGCCGAACCCGAGCTGATTATTTGTGATGAGGTGACTTCTGCGCTCGACCAACTGGTCGCCGAAGGTATTCTTGATTTATTGCTCGATCTTCAAAAAGAACTCAACGTTTCGTACCTGTTTATTACCCACGATCTGGCCACAGTCAAGGCCATCGCCGACGACATCGTAGTGATGTACCAGGGCGGTGTAGTCGAGCAGGGGACCAAGACGGAAATTCTCGAGCCACCCTACGCACCGTACACCGAGTTGCTGCTCTCGTCGGTACCAGAAATGGATCCCGATTGGCTGGATGGCCTGATTCAACGGCGCAAGCGAGGTGAAGCACCGACGTCGGAGAGTATTTCCTCTTAAACCCGGCGGAGCTGTTTAGTCAACTAGTATTGCTTTGTAAAATCCGTTCGATAGTTGAGCTTAGCGAATATAGTTTCTCATCGTCGCCATTCATTGCCGAAACCATCAACCCAACAGGCGCCTCACCTGTACGGTGGCATGGCAGGCTGATCGAGCAGCCATCGAAGTAGTTAGCAGTGGCGGTATTTCGTAAACATCGCAGATTAACTCTACCTACATTCTCTGGATCGTCGGTCTCGGCTATTGCTGGCGGAATACAGGGAGTAGTCGGGTATACCAGTGCGTCTATTTTTAACTGCTTAAATTGCTGGTTGAATAACTCGACTACCGTTGCCTTCGCTCGGTATCGACTCTGTTGCTCATTTTCGCTTATATCGCGGCCTTTGAGTGTCCTCTCGCGTACGAATGGGTCGAACTGCTCGCCGTATCGTTCTAGCAGTTCCCGCTGGTGCTGCCAGGCTTCATACATAACGATGGCCTGGTTATAAAAGAGGTCGATCGATTGATCAATGGCCGGTATTTTAACGACTTTGATATCCACACCGGCGTTTCGTAATTTATCGATGGCCGAGTCGAATGCCGACTGGATTTCATTATCCAGGTCGTCCAGTACCCGGGATTCAGGTACGCCCAGTTTTAGCGAAACCGCATCGCGTACCGGGATTTCCGGTAATGTGTCCTGCGGTCTCAGCTTTTTGCACATTAGCTGGTCGAGCAGGTAACAGCTGTCCACATCGTTACCCAGAGGCCCCGGCGCATCCGAGCTTGGCGACAGGGGATATATACCGTTCAGCGAGAATCTACCATAGCTCGGTTTGACACCGACGATTCCGTTAAAAGCAGCAGGAATACGGCACGAACCAGCAGTATCCGAGCCCAGCGTTACCACCACGATTCCCTCGGCGACACTGACCGCGCTACCCGATGACGATCCACCGGGAAGCCGCCCGGTTTCCCGATCCCAGATCGATCGGGGTGTCCCATAGTGGGGGTTGACTCCTATACCGGAAAACGCAAATTCACTCATATTGGTTCTTCCCAGAAATAATAACCCTGCATCGCGTAGTGGTGCGATCACATCGGCGTCCTTTATCTCTGGTTTGGCCAGGTTCTTCAGCACAATCGAGCCCGCGAGGGTCGATTGATGTCGCACGTTGAATAAGTCTTTCAGGGTTATGGGAATTCCTGCCAGGGCTGGCACGGTTTTATTCTTTTTCCGGGCTCGATCGATCGATTCGGCTATCGTTTCGAGGCCCTGGTTCAGTACGATGAAAACCGACTCCGATTGCCTGGCCCGAGCCAGCGCATTGCCGACCAGCTCGGACGAGCTTATTTCACCGTTATTCAGTGCCCTGGAAAGTGCTCGCAAAGTGTTCATATTTTCCACCTTAGCGCGACAATCTGCTAATTTCGACCAGCGTGGTATGCGCACTACAGCCCTGGCCAAGCCGCGATGTCCCCAGATCGCGTGTCAAAATATTGGGATTGCCCTGGGTATCGGTGCCCTCGGGATCGAGATCGTGCCAGGCCCCTGTCTGTAATGCTACGACACCTTGACGAATGTCGATACCGACTCGAGCCCGTGCCTGGCAGGCACCGCGTGCGTTGAATACCCGTACCAGGTCACCGTCTTTTATATCTCTTTGTTGTGCATCTGCGGTATTGATTGATATCGGCATCGGTCGCGCACCCGGTATATCTGCAATTGCACTTTCCATCTGACTGTGAAGCTTGTCCCCCGGTTGTGGTGAAACCAGATGTAGCGGGAATTGACTAGCCAGGCTGGAACCCAGGCATTCGTCGGGTGCCAACCAGGTCGGGTGTCCGGGGCAATCGTCATAACCGAAGCCCGCGATGGTTTCTGAATAGATTTCAATGCGCCCCGAAGGGGTGCCAAGCGGCGCAATTTCTGGATTTTCTCGAAACGCGGCAAAAGGAACCTCGGCAAATTCAGCCCGTGCTATCGGTAACTCAACGTAGTTTTGCGTGCGTAGCTGGTCGAAATCGGGTATTTCGATTCCCTCGGCAATTGTTTCCTGCCTGAATTGATCGTAGAGATGGCGTAACCATGTTTCGGTATTACGACCCTCGGTAAATGAGTCTCCAACCCCCATCCGTCGTGCCAGTTCAGAGAAAATTTCATAATCATTTCGAGCCTCGGCAATCGGTGAAATCAGCGCGGGCATGTGAAACAGGTACGAATCACCCTGTGCGAGGCTGATATCTTCGCGCTCGTAGGGCGTGGTGGCAGGGAATACGATATCTGCACGCTTTGCGGTGGCGGTCCACCAGGGCTCGTGCACGATGATAGTTTCAGGCTGTTTCCAGGCCGTATTAAGGCGATTCAGATCCTGGTGGTGGTGAAACGGGTTGCCTCCGCACCAGTAAACCAGGCGAATATCGGCGTAATGTCGTTTCTGACCGTTAAACTCGTAAGGGGCGCCGGGGTTCAGTAACAGGTCCGCGAGGCGTGCCACCGGGATGAAGTCAGACACCGGGTTCTCTCCCTGGGGCAGGGTGGGGCTACCCAGCCTTTTGACCGCGCCGCCGACGCCGCCGATTGCACCGTATCCATAGCCGATGCCACCACCCGGCAAGCCGATCTGACCAAGCATTGCAGCCAGCGTTGCAGCCATCCAGTAGGGTTGTTCGCCATACTGAGCGCGTTGCAATGACCAGGCGACGGTAATCAGAGTCCTGGACGATGCCATTCGATGGGCCAATTCACGAATCGTACCTGCATCGATGCTGCAAATACCGGCAGCCCATTCCGGTGTCTTTGGCAGCCCATCGGTTTCCCCGACTAGATAATTTCGAAATTTGTCGTAGCCAGTCGTACATCGGTGCAGAAAATCACGATCCGCCAGATTCTCGTTTTCTAGCACGTACGCGATCCCGAGCATCATCGCCGTATCGGTGCCTGGAATGATTCCAAACCATTCGGCACCTTCGGGGGTATCTGCGCGTTGCGGACTGATATTGACGAGCCGTATGCCGCGATCACTGAATTTGCGAAACCATTTTCTGGTTTCATGACGTGTCACTCCGCCCATACTCACCTGGGAATTCTTTGGGTTGATCCCGCCAAACATGACTAGCGTTTGGGTGTTGTCGGCGATCGTCGGCCAGGCGTTTTGGGCGCCCCAGGTCAGCTTCAGAAAATGCATGCCCAGCACATGCGGGATGATCGCCTGCGCACCCGCGGTGCTATAGCTTGCGAGCGAGGAAACGTAGCCCCCGATAGTATTGAGAAATCGGTGGAGCTGGCCCAGCGCATGATGAAATCGACCGGCGCTGGCCCAGCCATAGGAACCGCCATAGATCGATTCATTGCCATGTTTTTTGCGTACGCGATCGAGTTCCGCTGCGGCGATGTCCAGGGCTTCATCCCAGGGAAGTTCGACGAATTCGTCATTTCCACGGCGCTCGCGCGCCCGATCACTGCCATCTAGCCAGCCGCGTCGAATCGCAGGACGAGCAACTCGCGTCCGGTGATGTACGGCTGCGGGGATAATGTCTGAAATAGGGGAGGGGTCCGGGTCAGCCTCAAAGGGTTCGACCGCTATTATCCGACCATCCTCGGTGATGACGCGAAAAGCACCCCAGTGGCTGGTTGTAACTTTTTCAGTCTTCATATTCACCGGCGAGATATTTTTTTCGAATTGTGAATATAAGATTAATATTCTGGGGTGGCATTGACTGGTATTCCTCGATGGTCAGGTTAAAATAATCGTAACACGTGCGCCTTTTTCAACCACGAGCGCAATCTCAGGTAATTAAACTGGAGTAATCATAATGAATAATGCACAAATGATCTGGAAAAGCCTGGTGACGAATCGGGTCGATAAGGTTACTTTCCTGCCCTGCAATAAACTGAACTACTTGATGCAGCATGTTCCTGATACTGTCGATATCTGGAATATTACCAAAGAATCGATTGGATTAGGACTTTGTTTCGGACGCAGCCTGGCGGGGAAGCGCTCGGCGATGATGATCCAGAATACCGGGCTGGGAAATCTGGTTACCGAGCTCTACACCCTGCAAAAATTATATCAGGCAGCATTGCCGATTTTTGTTTCCTGGCGCGGGTATTATCAGGAACCGATAGAGGCGCAGATTATATTTGGCGGCAAGGTCGAAGCATTGCTAAACGCCATCGATGTCGAATATCGCGTTCTCAAATCAAAAGCCGATTTGCTGGATCTGGATGCCGATATCGCAGGCTGCTTCGAGGCGAACAAGGTCAAGGTTTACCTCATGTCACCGGAACTCTGGGAAATCAATAGCGCCGATTACCATGTGATTGGTGAGCCAAAAATTAAAGCCATATCAGCCGAGGCAGACGGCTACTCGGGCACACCGACCAAAACCCGCATCGAGGCGATCCGGGTAATTATGGATTCGATTGGAGCGGAGGATATTGTTATTTCGCAGATAGGTTTTCCCTCGAAGGAAGCTTACAACACCCATGATCGTGATCTTAATTTTTATATGCTGGGTGCGCTTGGTTCCGCTACCGAAGTCGCTATTGCCCTGGCCGAAGAAGTGAAACACCGACACGTCTATGTCATCGATGGCGATGGTTCGTTCTTCTTTAACCCCAATCAACTGGTCGACATAGCGACCTTCGATCCGCAAAACCTCACCGTTATCTGTCTGGATAATGGCAGTTGGGGTTCTACAGGCAGTCAACCCACGCTCAGCTCGCAGGGGATGAACCTGAGTGCGATGATTCGGTCGATGGGTGTGTCCAGTACCATCATGACCGACGATAGCGACCAGTTTGTCGGTGCACTCAAAAATAAAGTTCGATTTGTGCACTATATGATCCAGGCAGGCAACGACAAGGTGGGAGGAGACATACCGCTTAAGGCGGTGGAGATCAAACAGCGGTTTATGCGCGCTATTTAAGGTTCGGCAGCCTCCACGTCGTACAAATGATGCTGGAAGCCAATAAATAACTCGCGAATGGCTGTGGTTGAACCAAATTCCCTGGCCGCATCGCTAATCGTATTGTATTTGAGTTCGATCAGGCCGCTCATTTTTCCCAGTGCCAGTTCGTGGACGCCATCGTCGACGTAGCGGTCGAGAATGAAATCGATAAATTCCTGCTGTTTATAGTCGCCGTATTCCTGATTGATGAAAGGTCTTGCGCTTTGGACGCGTTCGGTTCGAGTGAGCGTTTCGGCTGCATAAGCGACATAGGCCAGCACGTCGTAAACATCGCTATCCCGCGCGTCGATCAGGTCTTTCATGCTATCCAGTTTTTCATTATCGTACCCAGACTCGGCAAGGTCACCCAGAAGTTTTTCGCGCGTTGTCGGTTCGCTCCAGATCGCACGTAACTGGTCTTCGTTGGAGAAAAATTGAGGCAACTCACCAAACATTCGTTCGACAAATTCTCTAGCGGTAATCGGTTTACCTTCCGGACTCCAGTACATCACCGACGAAATATGCCTGATCTGCCGTGTTTTACCATCGCTTAGTTTGATGGTAATTTTCTCAGTCCGGGGTTCAGGCTCAGGGTTGGATGGCGGTATGGTCTCGCTCCCATGCTCAGCGTGGGAGTGGCTGTCTGGGCCTTGCGGTGGTGTTACTTCGAGCGGTTCACCATCCCACTCGGGGTCGGCGAAGTTATGATATGCCTTGACGAAGTCAAATATGGTAAAGAAATCCTTGCCGTCGTAAAGCCGCGTACCACGTCCGACAATTTGTTTGAATTCGATCATATTGTTGCAGGGGCGCATCAGCACGATATTGCGTACATTACGTGCATCGACCCCGGTCGAGAGCTTGCGCGAGGTGGTTAGAATGGTCGGAATCGTTTTTTCGTTATCCCGAAACTGCTTAAGGTCGGTTTCACCGGCGGCACCGTCATTTGCGGTCACGCGAACGCAGTAATTGGTGTTGTCTGTCCAGCCTCGTTTGACCGCGTACCGGTTAATCGCATCGCGCACCATTCCGGCGTGCGCCTGGGTCGCGCAAAAAACCAGTGTTTTCTCCTGCGGATTGATACGATCCATCCAGTATTCCACCCGCTTTTCTTCGCGCGCGGGTATGGTGATAATACGGTTAAAGTCACCTTCCTGATAAACCCGGCCCGGCTCCGGGTCGCCTTCGATGACGACGCCATCGCCAGGGGTATAGACATATTCATCCATGGTGCCGACGATCGGGTAAACCTTGAACGGGGTCAGGAAACCATCGTTGACACCTTCCTTTAAGGTATAGCTATAGACCGGCTCGCCGAAATAAGCGTAGGTATCGACATTATCCTTGCGTTTCGGTGTCGCGGTTAGTCCCAGTTGCACGGCCGGTGAAAAGTAATTCATCACATCGCGCCAACTGCTTTCATCCCTTGCCCCGCCTCGGTGACATTCGTCGATGACGATAAAATCGAAAAAATCCTCGGGATAATCGCCGAAATAGGGCGCGGGTTCGCCGGCTTCGTCGCTACCGCTCATAAAAGTTTGAAAGATGGTAAAAAACACGCTGGCATTTTTGGGTACGCGGCCATGTTTTTTGATTTCATCGGGTGCGATGCGCGCGATTGCATCTTCGCCAAACGGGGCAAAGTCGTTAAAGGCCTGGTTTGCCAGTATGTTGCGATCGGCCAGAAATAAAATTCGCGGGCGACGTTTCGCCTGATTCGGGGTGTTTTTCGCGCTCAAACCCCAGCGGCTGTGGAACAGTTTCCAGGCAATCTGGAATGCTATCGAGGTTTTGCCTGTACCAGTCGCCAGGGTCAGTAGTATGCGATCTTCACCTTTGGCAATGGCTTCGAGTGCATTATTAATCGCGTTTTCCTGGTAATAGCGTGGCATCCAGCCGCCGCCTTTGGTCTCAAACGGAATTTCGGCAAAGCGGCTGCGCCAGCCAGTGGCGTAGTCGGGTTCCGGCGCATCAAACGTCAGTGCCCACAGGGCATCGGGCGAGAGGTAATCATCGACCAGTTGCTCTTTTCCACTGTGCAGGGCGATTTGATAAATTTCATGGCCGTTGGTGGCATAGGCGATACGGCATTGCAGGCGCTGTGCATAGTCTTTGGCCTGGCGCACGCCCTCGGTGTAGGACAGGCTTTCCTTTTTAGCCTCGACCACGGCCAGTTTCCTGCCGTGGTAAACCAGTACATAGTCACTCGCGACCCTGTCGCCGCGTTTGCCACCGCTTAGAATACGGCCAGGACAGATCACTTCTCGACGAATAAAGCTGTGCTCCACACCGCCCCAGCCGGCGGCCTT
>CAZJEJ010000057.1:0-3568 GCA_964544945.1 uncultured Gammaproteobacteria bacterium
AGCTTTCGCCACTACCCCCTCAAGATAGCGTGTCTACCAATTCCACCACATCGGCAATATTACAACGTAAATCAGAGAATCCCCCAGCTACTCCAAACCTCGTCAGTCAGCAGATGGCAAGTCAGAATTACCCGAGGCTGCCCCTGATTCATCTGCAGGCGGTAAATCCGACATAATCCCATCCAGCTGCAGCGGTTTACTTTCTATGATCGTTACACTGTCCATAACACTATTCGGAGCCGATCTATTGCTGGCTAAATAGGCGAGCGACAGGGACACAACGAAAAACAATATCGCGATGATCGCAGTGGTCTTGGTCAGAAAATTACCCGACCCTCGGGCGCCAAAAACGGTAGCCGAGGCACCGCTCCCAAATGCCGCACCGGCGTCAGCACCCTTGCCATGCTGTATCAGAATAAGTCCAATCAGGGTAATGGACAGGAGAACCTGCACGATTAATAAAATACTGTTTATATTTTCCATTTCGATTCCTATACCGATTGACCGATTGAGATAAAGTCGGCCGCTTTTAACGAAGCACCGCCAATCAAACCACCGTCTATATCGGGTTGAGACAATAGCTCACCCGCATTGCTGGAATTCATGCTACCGCCATATAAAATTTGCACCTGCTCGGCGACCTCGGCATTTAGTGCTGCTAACTTATCCCGTAAATATTGATGCACGACCTGGGCCTGCTCGGGTGTCGCTACCTTGCCGGTTCCGATTGCCCAAACCGGCTCGTAGGCTATCACGCAATGTGCGATCGCCTCTATTCCCTGAGAATCTATTACCGCATCAAGCTGCCTGGAGACAACTGCCTTGGTATCTCCACTTTCTCGCTCCTGAAGCGTTTCACCGACACATAGAACCGGCGTAATCCCCGCGTTTTGCGCCATCGCAAAACGTCCGGCAACCAGTTTATCGGACTCCTGGTATAATGCTCGTCTTTCCGAATGCCCGACGATAACGTACTGGCAGCCACACTCCTTTAACATCGATGCCGCGATTTCACCGGTATAGGCCCCAGACGCCTGATCACAGACATTTTGCGCACCCAGTGCTATCTCGCTGCCATCCAGCATTCCGCCAATTTTCATCAGGTAGACCGCCGGGGGGAAGATCGCCAGCTGGGCATTTTTTACCTCGCCAGCCACAATCGACTCAACCAGTTCGATGACGCTTTTCAAGGAGCCATTCATTTTCCAGTTGCCTGCAATCAATGTGGTACGCATTTCAACAATCCTTCAAAAGTGTGTGTGGATTATCTGTGATTAAAACGGCGGCAAAGGGTAACTACCTACGCCCAATAAATCAATCGTGATTTAGTAATATTTGTAAGAAATTGAAGTATTGTTCAAACAACGGCCGAATCACTCACACAAGCGGCCAGCTCGTTAGCCAGTTTATCGACCAGAATTCCATCCTGCCCTTCAACCATGACACGGATCAATGGTTCGGTACCCGAAGCGCGCAGCAATACTCTACCGCGATCACCGAGTTCTAGTTCCGCCGCCTTTACTGCGTCCCGAATCACCGGCTGCGACTGCAGATCTATTTTTTTACTCATCGGTACGTTAATCATGGTCTGTGGATAGAGATTCATATCACCGCAGGCATCGACCAGGCTATTGTTATTCACGACTAGCCCGTGCAAAACCTGAAGCGCCGCGATAATGCCGTCCCCGGTAGTGGTTTTGTCGAGACAAATAATATGACCCGACGCTTCGCCGCCCAGATACCAATCGTGTTCGACCAGTTTCTCCAGA
The DNA here is from genome assembly GCA_964544945.1 of uncultured Gammaproteobacteria bacterium. GTDB lineage: Bacteria > Pseudomonadota > Gammaproteobacteria. The sequence continues at coordinate 1,770 of CAZJEJ010000057.1, forward strand.
ACGTAACGGTCACCTACGTTTGCTCTATCGAAGGGTATATCTGCTTTTTCAAACGCATGCTCCAGGCCCAGATTAGTCATCAAAGTACCAACGACGCCACCGGCCATACTACGATCCTTTAGTTTGCTCTTCGCTATGATGTAGAGAATCTGATCACCATCGATCAACCGGCCTTCCGAATCCATCATCAACAACCGATCACCGTCACCATCAAAGGCAATACCAATATCGGCCTGATTTTCGAGCACGGTAGAACGCATATTCTCAGGGTGTAACGCACCCGCGTCCTTGTTGATATTCAAACCATCCGGCTTGACACCCAGCTCAATAACACTGGCGCCCAGCTCCCGGAAAACGGCAGGCGCAATGTGATAGGTGGCACCGTGTGCGCAATCCACAACTATTTTGATTCCACGAAAGGTGGTATTGAACGGGATCGAGCTTTTGCAAAACTCGATATAACGTCCCTTGGCATCGTCCATACGGCTAGCCTTGCCTAGCGCTTCAGACTTAACCATAACTAATGGTTTGTCGATCATTTCCTCAATTGCCAGCTCGATATCGTCAGATAATTTGAATCCTTCACCGTTGAAAAACTTGACGCCATCATCCTGGTAAGGGTTGTGCGAGGCACTGATTACGATTCCTGCCGATGCGCGTTGCGCCCTTGCTAAATAAGCGATGGCTGGGGTTGGCATCGGCCCCAGTAGCACAACATCGAGCCCAGCCGCGGCCAGGCCAGCTTCGAGTGCGGACTCAAACATATATCCTGAAATCCGGGTATCCTTCCCGATCACAACGCTACTTCTACCCTGTTTGGAAAGGACCTTCCCTGCGGCCCAACCAAGCTTCATGATGAAATCGACCGTCATCGGTGGTGTCCCCACCTCGCCTCTTATTCCATCGGTTCCGAAATATTGCCTGTTCATCCCACTCCCCCGGCTATTGCCCTTTCGCATGATTAACGGCATGGACGACTGCCAGAGCATCTATGGTCTGTGCAACATCATGCACTCGAACGATATCCGCTCCCAGCATTGCCGCTATCACCGCAGCGGAAATACTACCACAGAGGCGCTGCTCGACGGGTTTGTCGATGATAGAACCAATCATGCTCTTTCTTGAAATTCCGACCAGTATCGGCACACCCAGAGTTTCGAACCGGGCCAGAGATTTAAGTAATAGCAAGTTATGTTGCAAGGTTTTACCAAATCCAAACCCGGGGTCGGCAATAATTTTTTCCCTGTCGATACCGGCGTCGATTGCCGCTTCGACCCGTTGTTGCAGAAATTCGAGAACCTCGGAAACCACATCGTCGTAACGAGGGTTTTGCTGCATGCTTTCCGGTGTCCCCTGCATATGCATTAAACACACGCTCGCGCCCAGGTCCGCAGCCACTTCGAGCGCGTTTTCCTGGCGTAAAGCCCAGATACTGTTGATCAGATTAGCCCCCGCCGCGACGGCCTGCTGCATTACCACCGGCTTATTGGTATCGATCGAAATCTGGACATCCGATTCTTCGCGTATCGCCCGGATCAGTGGAATGGTTCGTGCCAGTTCTTCTCTAGCATCGACATTTCTGGAGCCTGGTCTGGTTGACTCACCACCGATATCGAGAATATCGGCACCATCGTCGATCAATCGCCTGGCGTACTTTAAGGCTTTATCGGTGGTATCGAATCGACCACCATCGGAAAACGAATCGGGCGTGGTATTAATCACGCCCATCACCCTGACCCGGTTCGATCGCCGTTGCTTGCTCATAAACAAGCTAGTACCAGATATTGTTAATGCAGTTT
>CAZJEJ010000057.1:3668-14510 GCA_964544945.1 uncultured Gammaproteobacteria bacterium
TCATCACCCCAGTCCTGGGGTGGACCGGGTACCTTACCCTCCATAATGGAATCGATCTGGCTTGCATCGATAGTTTCGTACTTCATCAGGGCATCGGCCATCAGATGGAGTTTATCTTCATTGTCCTTCAAGATATCAACTGCACGCTGGTAGTTTCGATCCACCATCATACGGATTTCTGAATCGATCGCCTGCGCCGTATCATCGGAGACCGTTTTCTGCCTCCCCATAGTCTTACCGAGAAAGATCTCGCCCTCGTCTTCGTTATAGGATAAAGGACCCATGCGATCCGACAAACCCCATTGGGTTACCATACTACGCACAATACTGGTGGCTCGCTCGATATCGTTGGAGGCACCCGTGGTAATCGCATCTTCTCCAAAAATTAGTTCCTCGGCGATACGACCTCCGTAAAGGGCGGAAACCTGGCATTCCAGGAGTTTTTTACTAAAGCTGTAACGGTCGTCTTCCGGCAGAAACATGGTCACTCCGAGCGCACGGCCACGCGGAATAATACTGACCTTATAAACTGGGTCGTGCTCCGGCACCAACCGTCCAACGATGGCATGTCCTGCTTCATGGTAGGCCGTGAGTTTTTTCTCCTCTTCTTTCATGATCATAGACTTGCGTTCCGCGCCCATCATGATTTTGTCTTTGGCGCGCTCGAATTCGGCCATGGTCACTACTTTTCTGTTTGCTCTGGCGGCAAATAAAGCCGCTTCATTAACCAGGTTTGCGAGGTCGGCGCCTGAAAACCCCGGGGTACCCCGGGCGATTACCATTGGGTCGACACTCTCTGCCGATGGTACCTTGCGCATATGAACTTTCAAAATCTGTGAACGTCCACGCACGTCGGGCAAAGGTACAACGACCTGTCGGTCGAAGCGACCAGGGCGCAATAAAGCGGGATCAAGCACGTCGGGTCGGTTGGTTGCTGCGATTACGATCACACCTTCATTACCTTCGAAACCATCCATTTCGACCAGCAACTGGTTCAGGGTCTGTTCGCGTTCATCGTGTCCACCACCCAGTCCGGCGCCACGATGACGACCCACTGCGTCTATTTCGTCGATAAAGATGATACAGGGTGAATGCTTTTTAGCCTGTTCGAACATATCGCGTACGCGCGAAGCGCCGACCCCTACGAACATTTCAACAAAATCAGATCCAGAGATATTAAAAAATGGAACTTTCGCCTCACCTGCAATTGCCTTGGCCAATAAGGTCTTACCTGTACCCGGTGCACCCACCATCAATACACCCTGGGGGATTTTACCCCCGAGTTTCTGGAACTTGGAGGGATCGGTTAGAAATTCGACCAACTCTGCGACTTCTTCCTTCGCTTCATCGATACCAGCGACATCATTAAAACTTATATTGATCTGATCTTCGCCCAGTAAACGTGCTTTACTCTTGCCAAATGACATGGCGCCACGACCAGCGCCGCCACCTTGCATCTGGCGCATGAAGAAAATCCACAATCCAATTAATACGACGAAAGGGAACCAGCTGACAAAAATATGTGTGAGCAGCGAAGGCTGTTCAGGGGGCTTGCCAATGATATCGATATTGGCACGATCGAGATCGCCAATTAATGCCGAGTTATCGGTTTCGGGGCTATAAGTAGAAAACATGGTGCCAGAAATCAATTTGCCAGTAATATTCTGACCCTCGATCATCACTTCCCTGACCTGGCCCTGCTTTACCTGGGTCAAAAATTCTGAATAGATCAGGGTCTGACTGTTTGAGGAACGATCGCCAAAATTCTGAAATATCGACAACAATACGACGGCGATGACTACCCATAATATTAAATTCTTTGCTACATCATTCACTATTTAACACCCGTTGTGATCGCTCGCTACCGAGCTATGTATTATTTTACTGCTATTACTAACAGATACTAGCGTAATTTCTATCTCTATTTTTTACCTGATTCCACTACAAACTGCATATATTTCGCGTGATTTCGCTCTCGATGCTCTGGGTTTGCGGAATTTGACTCGGCTAAAGGTCTGTCTCACGCTCGACACCAAATCCTCAAAACCTTCTCCCTGGAATAATTTGACCACTAAATGACCATTTTGGTTTAAATTTTCCCTGGCCAGGTCAAACGCCAGTTCAGCCAGATACATCGATTTAGGCTGGTCCACGCTTCCCATACCACTTAAATTGGGGGCCATATCAGATAAAACAAGATCGAGTGATTTGTTGTCGATCAGCTTGAGAATCCGATCCAGGGTTTCCTGTTCGCTAAAATCACCCTGTATGAACTCAACACCCGCGATAGGTTCCATCGGTAACAGGTCGACCGCAATCAATTGACCCTGTGCATGCGCGAACTGGCTGACGTATTCGCTCCACCCACCCGGTGCGGCGCCCAGATCCAGTATAAATTGCCCCGGTTTTAAAATATGATCCTTTTGCTGGATTTCGATCAACTTGTAAACCGCGCGTGATCGATATCCTTCTTTACGCGCCTTCAGCACGTACGCGTCTTCGCGATGGTCTTTTAGCCATTGGTTACTACTTTTGGAACGTGACATCGGTCAATGCTGTGGTAATATGCGGCGCCCTTTGAAACACCTATAAGATGAACTTAAGTAAATCACAAATCAAGCGTCTACGCGCCGATTCGCAACGACTGAAGCTGAATCCCGTGGTAATGATTGGTCAAAACGGTCTAAGCGAGAACGTACAAAACGAAATCGATACTGCTCTTGCGCACCATGAATTGATAAAGATTCGCATACCTTCGCTGGATAAGGCTACAAAAATGTCGTTGATCGACTCTATATGTACTCCCCATCGGGCGATCCTGATACAGGCGATAGGACATGTGATCGTTATCTACCGGCGTAATGACAAAATCGATCGATTTGCTAAATTGCTAAAGGATTAATTACCGTCTTCCAATACTGATATCGTGCAAAAATCTTACTCTAAATGGATAGAAATTCTCTACGGCCCTTTTTTCAGGGTTATTGGCTTTTTTTACCGCGTCTATACGGCCAACCGTGCCCGCGTTGAAAGTTTCAAAACCAATGAATTTGTATCTTCATTCATCAAGTTCATGACGGTGGTAATCATGGTTGGGTGGTTCCTGATCTGGTACTTCGCGCCCGAAGAAAACGGAACCAGTCTGATAGACGAGGTCAAGCAAAGTATCGGACTCAACTCACCATCCGATTAAAACCGAGTTCACCGTCAATTTGCTTGCTTAGCGATAGTGTACCGCTGTAATTTCGTATTCCCTGATACCGCTCGGGGCTTCGACCGTCACATCTTCGCCCCCTTCCTTACCTATCAACGCCCTCGCAATGGGTGAACTGATGGCGATTCGATTTTGACTAATATCGGCTTCGATATCCCCGACTATCTGATAACTTACCTGTTCTTCGGATTCGACATCTATGAGGTCTACGGTACACCCGAACACTACGCGGTCGCTCTGGTTTAAACGGGTGACGTCGATAATTTGTGCGTTGGCCAAAGCGGACTCTACTTCGGCAATTCGACCCTCCATAAAACCCTGTTCTTCACGCGCGGCGTGGTATTCGGCATTTTCCTTCAGGTCGCCATGGTCCCTGGCGACCGCTATAGCTTCGATAACCTTCGGTCGCCGCACATATTTCAACTCTTTGAGTTCTTGTTTGAGCCTTTCCGCACCCTCTGCGGTCAGCGGTATTTGGTTCATCTTGCTTTCATCCTGATCTTCTTGAAAAGAGTATTAACGCGAAAATTGATCAATCATGCACAATTTCACGCAAATATACGAAATTTTCGGACTAATGTAACGATTGTAACCGATATACGTCTTCGATTTCACGGTGCGACATTGCCTGGCAGGTAGCCCTGCCCCCCGACAGTGTCGTGGTATAGCACACCGCATGCATCAATGCTTCCCTACGTATAGCATAGGAATCGGCGATTGCCGAGCGTCCTTCGGTGGTATTGACAATCAATACGACTTCATCATTCTTGATCATATCAACAATATGGGGTCGGCCTTCCTTCACCTTGTTGACGTGTTTGCATGCGACGCCAGCCGCCTGAATTACTCTCGCCGTACCGCCGGTAGCGACCAGGTTAAAACCTTTATCGTGCAGATCCCTGGCAATGTTGACGATGCCTTTTTTATCATTATCGCGAACGCTCAGAAATGCGGTTCCCGGTCGCGGAACCACGCCACCAGAAGCCATCATACCCTTGGCAAAAGCTTCGGCAAAGGTCTTGCCAATCCCCATGACTTCACCGGTTGATTTCATTTCCGGGCCGAGAATCGGATCTACACCCTGAAATTTAATGAATGGGAATACCGATTCCTTGACCGATATGTGATCTGGCACGACCTGTTTTGTGTACCCTTGCTGCGCCAGTGTCTGGCCCACCATGCATCTTGCCGCAATTTTCGCCAGCGGAACCCCAGTAGCCTTGGAGACAAAGGGCACGGTGCGTGAGGCTCGTGGATTAACTTCAAGAATATAAACTTCCTTTCCCTTAATCGCAAATTGAGTATTCATCAGCCCGACAACCTTCAGGGCCTGGGCCATTTGCCTAACCTGTTCGCACATTTTCTGCTGCATTTCATCCGACAACGTGTAGGGTGGCAACGAACAGGCAGAATCGCCAGAGTGAACGCCAGCCTGTTCGATATGCTCCATGAGCCCGCCAATTAACACGTTTTCACCGTCACAAACAGCATCGACATCTACCTCGACCGCTTCATCCAGAAACCGATCGAGTAAAATTGGAGAATCATGTGCCATCAGGACTGCATTATTCATGTAGCGCGCCAGGTCTTCCTGGTCGTACACAATTTCCATAGCCCGACCACCCAGCACATAGGATGGCCGGACCACGAGAGGAAACCCAACCTGTTCGGCGAGGCTCGGTGCGGTTTCGGCATCAAAAGCTATTCGATTGGGCGGCTGTAACAAGTCGAGTCGATTTATCATCTGCTGAAACCGTTCGCGGTCTTCGGCCATATCAATCGAATCGGGTGGGGTGCCTATGATCGGCACACCCGCTGTTTCGAGTGCGCGAGCAAGATTGAGTGGTGTCTGACCGCCAAACTGGACTATTACCCCTTTCGGTTTCTCAAGCTGTATCACTTCGAGTACATCTTCAAAAGTTAGCGGCTCGAAATACAGACGATCAGAAGTATCGTAATCGGTCGAAACCGTTTCGGGATTGCAGTTGATCATGATGGTTTCAAATCCGTCTTCACGCATCGCCATCGCCGCGTGTACGCAGCAATAATCGAATTCGATCCCCTGGCCAATTCGGTTTGGTCCACCGCCGAGTACGATTATTTTCTCCCTGTCGCTCGGATCGGCCTCGCATTCCTGTTCGTAACTCGAATATAGGTAAGCGGTCGACGACGCAAACTCTGCCGCGCAGGTATCGACCCGCTTATAGACCGGGCGCACCCCCAGATTACGTCGCAAAGCTGCGATTTCGAGTTCATCACTTTCGAGTAATTTTGCCAGCCGCCGGTCGGAAAACCCCCGCCGTTTTAGTCCTCGAAAGTCTTCGGCACCGAGTTCTGTCGCTTTGATTCCCGCGAGATCCGATTCGGTGTGAAGCAAGTCTTCGATTTGCGCTAGAAACCAGGGATCGATGGCGGTATATTGATAAATCTTTTCCAGACTATATCCGGATCGAAAAGCGTCCGCGACGTACCAGATACGCTTTGCGCCTGGTAATCTGAGTTCGGTACGATAAAGGTCTTCGAGTTCATCCTCGCTCAATTTCTGATCGACGATTTCGTCCAGTCCATCGACACCCGTTTCCAGCCCACGCAAGGCCTTCTGGAAAGACTCCTGGAAACTACGCCCTATGGCCATGACTTCGCCAACCGACTTCATCTGGATCGAGAGCCTGTTGTCAGCCTGCGGAAATTTTTCGAAAGTAAATCGTGGCACCTTGGTTACCACGTAATCGATCGTCGGTTCAAACGACGTTGGCGTAATGCCGCCGGTAATATCGTTTTTCAATTCATCCAGGCTATAACCCACTGCCAGTTTCGCCGCCACCTTGGCAATCGGGAATCCAGTGGCCTTGGATGCCAACGCCGACGAGCGTGAAACCCGGGGGTTCATCTCGATAATGATCATTTCACCGTTTTTCGGATTTACTGCGAACTGGACGTTGGAACCGCCGGTTTCGACACCTATCTTACGCAACACCGCGAGCGAGGCATTACGCATAATCTGGTATTCCTTGTCGGTCAGAGTCTGCGCTGGCGCAACGGTAATCGAATCACCGGTGTGAACACCCATCGGGTCCAGATTTTCAATCGAGCATATGATGATGCAATTGTCTTTCTTATCTCGCACCACCTCCATTTCAAATTCTTTCCAGCCCAGCACCGAAGTTTCAATCAGTACTTCGTTGGTGGGCGACAGTTCCAGCCCACGCCTGATGATGTCCTCGAATTCCTCGCGGTTATAGGCGATGCCGCCCCCGCTACCTCCCATGGTAAACGATGGTCGAATAATCACTGGAAACCCTATTTGCGACTGGCCTTGCCAGGCCTCTTCGAGGCTGTGCGCGATGAACGCTTTCGGCGTGTTCAACCCAATCTCGGTCATGGCCTCCCTGAATTGCTCGCGGTCTTCTGCCATATCGATGGCTTTACGACTCGCGCCAATCATTTCTACCTGATACTTTTCAAGCACTCCTTCGCGGTCGAGGTCGAGCGCGCAGTTGAGTGCAGTCTGCCCACCCATAGTCGGTAACAATGCATCCGGGCGTTCTTTTTCGATGATCTTTTCAATCACTTTCCAGTGGATCGGTTCGATATAAACCGAATCGGCGCTACCCGGGTCGGTCATAATGGTGGCGGGGTTAGAGTTAATCAATATAACCCGAATCCCTTCCTCTTTTAGCGCCTTGCAGGCCTGTGTGCCGGAGTAGTCGAATTCGCAGGCCTGGCCGATTACGATTGGACCAGCACCGATTATCAACACGGAATTTATGTCGGTTCTGCGAGGCATCAGACTACCCCCTTGCTACCAGGTCTGGCATGTGCCTCAATCAGATCAAAAAAATGATCAAACATTGGAGCGACATCATGCGGTCCGGGGCTTGCTTCCGGATGACCCTGAAAACTGAATGCCGGCTTATCGGTGCGATGAACCGCCTGTAGGCTACCATCGAATAAAGATCGATGCGTTGCACGCAAAGTATCTGGCAGGGTTTTTTCATCCACCGCGAATCCATGGTTCTGGCTGGTGATCATTACTTCGCCAGTATCCAGATTTTGTACTGGATGATTCGCACCATGATGACCGAACTTCATTTTTAGCGTTCGGGCGCCACTGGCGAGCGCCAGTAATTGATGGCCGAGACAAATACCAAATAACGGAATATCGGTTTGCAAAATCCGGCAAATGGCCGCTATTGCATAGTCGCAGGGCTCAGGGTCACCTGGCCCATTGGAGAGGAATACGCCATCCGGGCTCATCTTCAGCACTGTCTCGGCCGAAGTCTGTGCCGGTACCACGGTTACCTTTGCACCGCGCTCTACCAACATGCACAAAATATTTTTTTTGATACCATAATCGTAGGCCACAACGTGATATTGCCCCGCCTGCTGTTTCTGATAGCCCCGTGCTAACGACCAGGTCGATTTTGACCATTCGTAGGTCTCATCAGTTGATACCACCCTGGCGAGGTCGGTTCCTGCAAGCCCACCAAAACCCTGTGCCGCGCTCAGAACCCGCTGCACTGAAATATTCTCGCCCGCCATAATGGCACCGTTTTGTGCCCCTTTATCGCGTAGCAGACGAGTTAATTTACGTGTATCGATATCGGCGATAGCAACGACCTGCCGTGCCTCCAGGTAGTTCTGCAGATCCTGTTGACTGCGCCAGTTGCTTGCCCGTACCGGTAAATCCCTGATGATGAGGCCGCTGGCATGGATAATCTGAGCTTCCTCATCTTCTTCGTTAACACCAGTATTTCCGATATGCGGATAGGTGAGTGTGATCAATTGCTGGCAGTAGGAAGGGTCGGTTAAGATCTCCTGGTAGCCAGTCATCGATGTATTAAATACAACCTCGCCGGGCGATAACCCGTCGACTCCGATTGACTTGCCGTCGAATAAAGTTCCGTCTTGCAAGGCCAGAATTGCTGGTTTTGACACAAACCCTCCAGGTTCAAAAAAATGCGCGCGCACGAAAATGGGAGGAACCGCTGGTTCTTCCCATCTCTGAAATTTAAGAGTTTACACTGCGAAAGCAGCATCTTCTTGAGAGCGTATTGTATGACGATTGATGATTAACGTCTACAGACAGAAATGATTTTAAATGCATCCCGGCTTATTTTCTATGTCTTTACTCCAAAGTCTCTAGCGCATGACTATACCCACTTCTCGCCGGCTTTTTATTACTCCTTTCCCCTATCGTATTTTCGCTTTCTTTTACGCCTCTGGCGTGCGAGAGTTAGTACTCTAAAATAAGTTGTTGACCGAAGAGCCTGATTACCTGTTGTCTGAATCCCACTCCAGTTTTGCCAGGGCCGTTTTTTTCGTCATACTGGCTATTTTCCTGTTCGATGTGCAGGGAACAATCATCAAGTACATGGGAAACCGCTTCCCGGTAGAGCAGCTTGCTACTTTTCGTAATATATTCGGCCTGATCCCTAGCTTGCTGGTGTTGTCACTTTCACGAGAATGGCATGAAAAGGGACGGAAACTGGCAATCAGGCAATGGCGTTTTGCGTTACTGCGAGGTTTTTTCGTCGCTGGCGCACAATACAGCTTTTACCTGTCGCTGGTTAATTTGGAGCTGGCGACTGCTACCACGCTCACCTTTATCGGCCCGGTGTTTATCACGCTACTGTCCATTATTCTGCTCAAGCATCGAGTGGGGTTCTGGCGATGGTTAGCGGTTGTGATCGGATTTATGGGCGTTTTATTGATCATGCGTCCGGGGTCGGTAATATTCAATCCATTTGCACTATTGCCAATTCTTGCCGCGTTTGGCTATTCACTGTCGGTGGTCAGTGTCCGTCTGCTCGACGATACGATACCGACTGCGACGATCAACCTGTATGGCTCTGTTGGGGCGCTGATAGGCTCGACTACCATCTTGCTGTCTACCGGGGGATATATTGCGGTCGAATCTGTGAGCGACTGGTTCTGGTTGATCGCCATGGGGACCGTTGGCGGGTTTGCGGTACTGTCCCTGATCACTGCGTATCGGCTCGCTCGCCCTAGTAGCGTTTCGCCTTTCGAGTATTTCGGTATTCCTTTTTCGTTTGCCCTGGGCTGGATGTTTTTTGACGAGGCTCCTTTTGAAAAACTGTTTCCCGGTGTTATTTTAGTCGTAGCAGGTGGTTTATTGATCGCCTGGCGCGAAAGGAAAAAGAAGGAATCGCTCGGCGTACCGGTAGCCGAATAATGCCTTCGGCTAGCCCGCATGTTGCATGAGACCCTAGCCTGTTTTCTGGCGGGTTTTTTCCAACAACTGGGTCACGCTGTGCTCTACAGCGGCTAACATTTGCTGAGCATCGGCAAATCGCATATAGGTCTTTTTTTGTAAGGCCTTGAGGATTATCTGCTTCAGGCTATTAGGTAACTTCAGATGGCTTAAATCGGGTTCACTGTCAATAATACTTTGTTTCAATAAAGGCAAACTGCTACCAGCAAACGGTTGATGCCCCGTTAACAGGTGATATAGCGTAACCGCCAGCGAAAACAGGTCTGAGCGACCGTCGAGTTTTTTACCCTGTAGTTGCTCCGGAGACATATATGACGGGGTTCCTATAATGATACTGTCACTCTGCCGATTTTTCTTTTCGGTATAGGCCGCGCCAAAATCGGTCACGATGTAGATGTCTTCTCGCGCGTTATACATTATATTTGCCGGTTTGATATCACCGTGAACCACACCATGAGCATGCGCTACAGCGAGCGCCTTCAATACCGATTTTGAAATTCTGAGGCACTCACCCACGGTGATGTACTCGCGCTTACGCAGGCGCAAAGACATGGGATATCCGGGAATATAATCCATCGCAATATAGGCGGTATTCCTGTATACGGCGGCGTCATGGATCCTGGCAATGTTCTTGTGTTCGAACTGTGACACGATCTCCGCCTCTTTGAGCCAGTGCTCGATGCGGTCGCGTTCGATATTTGCGTCAAGCTTTGACGACATGACTTTCAGTGCGACCCGGTTATGCGTGCGCATATCTTCGGCTTCGTAAACAATGGCGGTTGCTCCCTGTGCTATCTTTTTTAGCACCTCGTAATGGCCAATGACATGGAGGGTTTTATCTTCCAGAACTGCCGTATTCACAGGGGGGTGCTTCTTTCTGATATCTTCTATACGAGTGACAAAATCATCGAGCCCTGGATCATATTGCGACAGCCAGTGGTAGAGATTTAATGCACTCGCCCAGCGCTTACTCGACTCGAGCGACATGCCCAGGTGATACCCCACCTCAAGCATTTCGTCACTGTACGGACACTGCTTTAGCATGATTAACGCAGATTTGAATTCCCCGTTATCGATTCGTTTTTGAATATCATGCGGTGATACAGGTACTCGGCCCGTCAAGGTACTGGACACCAGGTGCTGATATAAATCGATAATCCAGTAGACAGACGATACCAGGATCATAACCAGCCCCGGTAATACCACCGGTAAGAAAATCTGGCTGAAAATCGCGAGTAACACTTCCAGCATTAACAGTGTGAACAGAATAATGCTGACAGCGAGGAATGATACGGCAGTAGTTTTGGCGCGTGTATATTTGCGCACATAAATAGCCAGTATCAGGCAATAGACCAGTAACACCGACCACTGCGGCGCGACCCTGACTGACATC
>CAZJEJ010000058.1:0-14315 GCA_964544945.1 uncultured Gammaproteobacteria bacterium
CACTTTTCCATGACAACGTACTATGCCCGATTACGACGTCTGCGGGATTTGCGCTTATTACCGTCGGCACCATCGTTTTCGGCTTTGGGTTTCGGCGCTGGGATATTCACCACTTTGGACAATTCTTCGTATTGGTCGGTTTTGTGCGGCAGCGCCATCGCCTCGATGAAATATTCCTGGAACTTCGGTTCGATCGCGGTTTCTATTTTTTCTACCCGGGGCAGGATTTCACCAATCTCCATACGCGAGGGCATATTTAACAAAGCGATGCGTGCACCGGTGCCCGCCGCGTTCCCCACCGAACCAACATGGTCCAGATTGCAGTCCGGGATCAAGCCTAGCACCATCGCGTATTTGACGTCGATATGACTACCAAACGCGCCGGCAAATCCAATACGATCTACCTTGCTAATACCCATGCGGTCGATCAACAGGCGAATTCCCGCGTGCAGCGCAGCTTTGGCGAGCTGAATCGCACGTACATCGTTTTGTGTCACTCGCAGAGATTTTTCACCTTCATGTAGCAGGTATGACCAGGTTCGACCATCGCGTACCAGGCGGTTATTGTCCTTGCCTTCTACCGGTCCGATCACACCATCCTGATCGATAATCCCGGTCAGGAACATCTCCGCGATTACTTCGATGATTCCAGAACCACAAATGCCGCTGACCCCGACTTTGGCACTTCTTTGGGGGAATTCCGGGTCGTCTGACCATGCTTCGCAACCGATCACTTGAAATCTGGGTTCCAGTGTCTCGGCATCGATTCGAACGCGCTCTATAGCCCCTGGTGCGGCGCGCTGTCCTGCGGTGATTTGAGCGCCTTCGAATGCTGGACCGGTTGGGCTTGACGCTGCGAGCAGGCGATTTCGGTTGCCGAGTACGATTTCGGCATTGGTTCCGACGTCTACCAGCAAAACGTATTCTTCGGCCAGGTCCGGGCGCTCGGCCAGAATCATGCCGGCAGTATCGGCACCGATGTGCCCCGCGATACAGGGCAGGACGCAAACCCTGGTTTCAGGGTGCAGGTGGATATCGATATCAGCAGCGCGCACAATTGTGGTTTGATCGGTGGCGAGGGTAAATGGCGCGGTACCCAGCGGGGTCGGATCGATTCCAAGAAACAGATGGTGCATAATCGGATTTCCAACCACGGTTATATCGAGTATTTCGTCGAGTGCGATGCCAGCCGATTTGGCAGCCCGTTTGGCGAGCATGTTAAATGCCTCACGTACCACTTTGGTCATCGCTTCGTCACCGCCTTCGTTCATCATCACGTAAGAAACGCGGCTCATTAAATCTTCACCGAAGCGAATTTGGGGGTTCATCGTATCCGCGGTAGCGATCACTTCTCCGCTATCCAGATCGCACAACTGCGCAGCGATGGTAGTAGACCCCAGGTCGATGGCGAGCCCGTAGGCTATTTTTTTTTCGCCCGGCCAGACACCGATAATCTTATGGTGCTGGTAAACCGCCACAGTAATACATCGCCCAGCCTTTTCCAGCGCCTTTTGTAAACCACGGATTTGTGATATTTCGCAATCCAGAATTGGCAACTCAAACTTGCTAGCAAGTGCCTGCTGCAAACGTCGTTTATCCGAAAGGGGCGCGTGCATATCGGGGGCGGGCAGGGTAACGGTATAGAGACGCAAAGCCGGCTGCACCTGGATTTCATAGGCCGTTACGGCCTTGGTGATATGGTGCGCATGCTGTTGGCTTTCTTCCGGTACGTCGACCACCAGGTCACCCAGGATGCGGGCACTACAGCCCAGGCGCCGACCTTCCTTGAGGCGGTTCCTGACCTGGTGATGGCGTTCCGTTTCGGTAACCTCGGACAGATGCTCCGCGCGCGAAGTGATACCGTGTTTAGGAAATTTCCCCTCCTGCGGCAACACCTGGCATTTGCGACATTTACCCTGACCACCGCAAATCGATTCCAGATCGACCCCCAGGCGTTGGGCCGCCTGAAGCACAGAGGTTCCAACGGGAACTTGCCCACGCAGCCCCGAGGGCATGAATAATACGTTTACTTCATCATCCATTTGCGCAGTCCCCACAGGTGTTAGCCTGCTACGGCGTGACGCCGCCGTCTTGCTCTACGTCCGGTACCACGTACGCTCGCGCCTTCTGGCGCGGGTTCGCGAAACTGCTTTATCCAGCGTGTGCAATCCGGATCCTTACCCAACATCACATCGGCGCCCATACTGGCCGCTACCACCTCTGCATGCAAAGGATTGGTGATCGCCGAAGTCATCCCTGCCTGAATTGCCATGCTGACGAAAGCACCGTTAAAGCCGTTCCGGTTGGGTAAGCCAAAACTGATGTTCGAGGCCCCACAGGTAGTATTGACCTTGAGTTCGGTACGCAACCGATGGATTAATTTTAAAACCTCGCGCCCGGCCGTATTGATCGCACCGATCGGCATTACCAGTGGGTCCACAACAATGTCGCAAGCAGGAATACCATAGTCTGAGGCCCGATTTACTATTTTTTCCGCGATATCATAGCGAACATTGATGTCTTCAGAAATCCCGGTTTCGTCATTTGAAATCGCCACCACGGCTGCACCGTATTTTTTGATCAGTGGCAGGACTCGTTCGAGACTTTCATCTTCGCCAGTTACCGAGTTTACCAGCGCCTTACCCTGGTATACCGAAAGACCCGATTCCAATGCTTCGATGATCGACGAGTCGATACTCAAGGGTACGTCGGTGAGGCTTTGCACCAGTTGTATCGCTTCTGCCAGAATACGTGGCTCGTCTGCGAGCGGAATTCCGGCATTAACATCAAGCATGTGCGCACCTGCCTGAACCTGGGCGATCGCATCGGCCTCGACGCGACTATAGTCTCCGTTTTTCATTTCTTCGGCCATAATTTTACGGCCGGTTGGATTGATTCGCTCGCCGATAATCACAAACGGGCGATCAAAGCCAATGACTAACTCTTTCGTCGCTGAACTGATAACCGTTTCGGTCATGTTTTTTCCTCGTGTTAAATTGGTTAAATATTAAATGTGAGTCCTTAAATTATCGATTTACTACTCTTCGCAACCGGGATACCAGGGCTTGCGGCCCTCTAGCACCCCTGATTGTTTGATAATTTCAGGGACAGCCTCTTCCTGGCGGTAAGCCATAATGTGTACGCCACTGACGCCGGGTATTTCTCGAACTTGCTGAATCAACTCGATACATATTTTCTGGCCTTCCTTTTTTGGATTCTCGGCCCCCGCGAGGCGCTCGATAACAGGGTCAGGAATATGGATACCCGGCACATTGTTGCGAATCCAGGTAGCGGTTTTGGCAGAAGCGAGAGGACCCACACCTGGTAAAATATAACATTTTTCAAGCAACCCCAAATCACCCGCCTTAGTCATAAACTGCTTAAACTGCGGTATATCGAAAATATATTGCGTCTGGATAAAATCGGCACCAGCGGCAATTTTTTTTGCGAGCCGGTAAGGGCGAAAGTCTATCGGCGGTGCGGAGGGATTTTCCGCAGCCCCCAGAAAAATTTCGGGCGGCGCGGTAATCGCGCGTCCACTTAGGAACCTTGATTCATCACGCATGATTTTGACTGTTTCCAGTAGCGACAGGCTATCCATATCGAATACCGGTTTTGCCTCGGGATGATCACCGACCTCAACACCATCGCCAGTGAGGCAAAGGACATTACTTACCCCCATCGCCGCAGCGCCCAGCACATCGCCCTGTATGGCGATACGATTTCTATCCCGACAGGCAATTTGCATCACTGGAGAATAGCCAACACCCGTCAACAATGCACACATCGCCACACTGGACATATGACAATTTGCGCCCGAACCATCGGTAGCATTCATACCGTCGACATAACCATCGAAGATCTGCGCGCGGGTGTAAACATCTTCCGCCAGTGCTGAATCAGGCGGGGCAAGCTCGGTGGTAATCGCAAAATGACCAGCCTTTAACACCCGCTCAAGTCGACCGGTCGATACATGCCCTGGCTTTCTGGGCAAAGGTTTGCCAGGGTGATTTTCGATCGACGCTATCATTCGATTGCCTTATCTTTTGGCCTGGCATACTCCTTCTGTGCAACACGCAACCAGGAGGAACTGCCTTTGTAGCTATAGTTGACCGGCACCTGTATTTCACGAATAGACCCGGATCTTTTCATATTTTGACTACCACGCCAGGCTTCGACCCAGACGCATCGCATGTCTGGTTTGATTTCGCAATTGCCGTCCAGACGGACACCCCCACAGGGTCCGTTTCGAATCGACTTGGGACAATTCATCGGACATGACATGCCGGTGGCGCTCAAAGTGCATTGTCCGCACATCTGACAATCGAACATCAGATTCTTGACAAACTTTTCCACCACGCGCAATGGCTTTTCCACGCGCTCATGTCCGATTGCCTTCCACAAGGGATAAAGTTTGATGATGAAAGGTTCAAAAAAATAGTAGAAGACTTCTAATTTTCTCGAATGCGTTACCGACCACTGACGAAATTTATACACTAATGGACCCCGCTAGCCAGGATATTTCGTGTTTCGTCTTTGCCGCTCGCACGAATCAACTTATCCAGAACCGCTTCAGAGTAGTATTCCTCCAGTTGCCGAACGAGTATTTGTGCCTGTTCCCGAACATCCCCACTAAACAACTGCTCCACGTCATGCCAGGGCTCGAACAGAGCGTCTTCCTGATGCTTCTTTAAGCGATAAGCCGCTCGTTCGATCGCTTTCATAAAACGTGCAGGGAGGCGTAAACGCGTGCTACGCCCGCCAACACGCACCACCACCTGCCCCGGAATATCGCGCCAGTAAACAATTTTCAGTTTCGCCACAGTGCTTCCCGCATTGCCGCATCTAGCGCTGGTAGCATTTCACCGGTCCCGGTAAAAACACGTTCAAACCGGAGATCAAGTTTGTCTGCCGCACGTCGTGCCATTTCGGTTAAATCGTCCGAACTGGTTTGTGCCAGGTAAACCAGACGGGTGTAATTGCCGAAGTATGCCGACATTAACTCTGGATGCCGATCCAGTCCCAGGGTTCCAATCACGAGTCGATCAAAGTGTCGCGCGAGAAAATCGGTGAGATAAAAAGTGCCGGGTTCTTCGTCCTGTAGACGTGCGTAGGTTTCTTTACCAGCGAGGAAGTCATAGCAATGTGCCCCGGGCAAACGGCTCACGCCCCGTTCCTCCAATACTTTGTCAAGCTCGCCGCTGGTGCCGCAATCACCGTAGGCAACGAATATATGATCGTAACTATCACGCGCCTGGTCGATCTTGTCGGCCACGGCTTTGGGGATTTTTTCGGGAGTAGCGTGCAGGTCGGCGGTGATACTTTGCAAATCCATCTGCACCCACTGACCGAGCTTTTTTATGTCATTAACTTCACGTGCGACTGCTGCACAGGTAATCACCAGAATCGAGGCTTTCTTTTCCATTACGCACTTCGGTTAGCTCGCGCGCCGTTCGGCTACCAGTTGTTTGGCGGTATCTGCCGCAACCGCTGCATCGCGACAATAAGCGTCTGCGCCTATCGCATCACCAAATTCCTGGTTCAACGGTGCACCACCAACGAGGACAATGTAGTCATCGCGGATACCCTTTTCCTTCATCGTATCGATTACTACTTTCATATAAGGCATGGTTGTAGTCAGCAGAGCAGACATACCGAGGATTTCGGGTTTATGCTCCTCTAGCGCTGTCAAAAAAGTTTCCACCGGTGTATTGATGCCGAGATCCAGAACTTCAAATCCGGCGCCTTCCATCATCATACATACCAGGTTCTTACCGATATCGTGGATATCGCCCTTGACCGTACCGATCACCATTTTACCCGCTGCCGGTTCACCCGACTCAGCCAGTAGCGGTTTAAGGATTGTCATTCCCGCTTTCATCGCATTGGCAGACATCAGTACTTCGGGGACAAACAATATACCATCGCGGAAGTCGATGCCGACGATAGCCATGCCTGCGACCAGTGCCTCGTTCAATACCTTGTTGGCACTCCAGCCGCGCTCGAGCAGAATATTGGTGCCTTCGGCGACTTCTTCTTTTAGCCCACTATAAAGATCATCGTGCATCTGTTCGACGAGTTCATCATCTGGTAGGGCCGAGAGATCCAGGTCCTCCTCGTCATCATAATCATCGTCGTAATCGGTCATTTAGTAATCCCCCTGCGAGAATGAGCCGCCTTTTCAGGCAGTTTCTGAGACGCAGGATAGTTATTGCAAGCCTAATAATCTGACATCGCAACGACTTCAGATTACCGATACACGACACCTGATAAAAAGGGTTTATTGCGCTAAATACCGCAAAATTTCCGCTTTTTATAGCAGCGTGATAACCCAAAATACTGTTTATCTGGAGTTGAGGGTTGGCTAAAAATTAATGAGAGGAGCCGTTGCTGCTGCCTTTTTAAAAATAAGTCAATAAATAAACGCCTGCATATCTTGCGCCTCCAGATACAGCTTATCGGCTCCTTTGGCCACATAGAGTTCACTGGCCTGGTTCAAATAGCGCCTCGCTTTTTTCATCGCGAAGTTGGAGTTATACAAAATCGCCATGACTTCTGCCTGTCGCTGATACATCGCTCTTTCGCTAGTTTTGGCAAGCGCCTGACTCGCCTTAATCCTCAAGTTCCATGCGAGTTTATATTCACCCCTACCCCGGTAATAACGATAGAGTAATTGCAGGTCTTTAGCCTGTGCGGTTCGCATCACGTCTTCCTGGTGTTGTGCAAATAGAGTATTAATTTCCTGATTCAGGATTTCCAGTTGGTCAGGTGCGAGGCCATTGCGTTTCAAGCGGTCGACGACAGCCCGCGAGTAAGCTAACTGGCCCGATGATGCGTACAGTTTGGCGGCTTCGAAAGCGGCCTGCTCGGACAGGTAGTTATCGTGAAAGCGATTATAATAATCTGCGAGGGTTTCCCAGGCGCTTGCCGCCGCACCGTATCGACGAATCTGCAAGCTCGCATCTATTATCCGCTCCAGATCCTCTACGACATTACGGTAATCACCCTGATAAATCTGGCTGCGCACGATCCATAGTTTGTCGTAGGTCTCCCCGGCGCTTCGCGCCAGCTCTCTGGATTTAATATTCAGTCGCCCCAATTGCCGGTAGCCATGTGCGATGGTCATCACATCATCCTGTTTTATGGCGATATCGAGCGCTTCCTGCAGGAACATTTCGGCTGCCGCCAGTTCCTGCTCGTCGATAGCCACGCCCCCCAGCAACAGCAAGGTATTGCTGACTTGCTTTTCATCGCCCCTGGCCGCTGCCAAAGCCGCTACTTCGAGCAATCTGGTACGTGCCTGCTTGAAAAGTCCGTCGCGCAACAAGCTGCGAATGCGTTGTTCCAGATTTTGGTTGTCCAGACCCAGGTCGCTAATTTGGGTATCGACTTCCCTGGCCGGTGGCAAAGAAACAGGCGCTTCTCCGAGGGACTGATCTAGCCGGGGTGCTATATAGGACGGTTTTATCCGATCGCTAAATATCAACCACTGCACACTGACAGCCAGGATAATCAGTGCTATCACAATAATCGGGTCGAATATGAGTGCTTTCTGCTTCATGGTTATGCACGCGATCGTTTTACTTCCGCGATCCTGATTTAAACCTGATTGAGGTTTCGAACTACCGGTTAGGATCGTAGGTAAGATGCGCCGTTAACATCGATAATGCAACCGGTCATAAATTCTGGGGCCTCAAGAGCCAGAAAACCTATCGTTTTGGCAACCTCTTGCGGTCGTGCGACACGACCCATGCTGCTCTGATTTCTAATGCTGTCACCCTCCGCAGAAGCGAGCGTGGTTCGCGCCATTTCGGTTTCGACGAATCCAGGAGCAACGGTATATACAAACACCGACCTGGGCCCTAGGGCCTGGGCAAGCGATTGGCCCATGGCATTCATGCCTGCTTTCGAGGCACCATACCAGGGCATCAGTGGTTCACCACGAAATGCACCGCGCGAAGAGACGTTAATAATTCTACCACCACCCTGGTTTATCATTTTTTTCCCTGCGCAAAAACATAAATTGCTCGCAGCGGTGAGGTTGGTATCGACAATACGTCGCCAGGTTTCCTGCCAGGTAGCGTAGTCAATCTCTTCGAATCTATGGCGCTCGGAAATTCCAGCATTATTAATCAGCACGTCCAGACCTTCGAAGTCCTGATCGGCCTGATCGACCAGGCGGCTAACCGCTTCTGGATCAACAATATCGCATTGATAGAGCCGATGACCATCGCCCGGCAGGCTTTCGAGCAGCGCCTGCGCCAGTTTACGGTTATTGTTATAGTGGATTCCAATTCTGGCACCTTTGGTAGCGCATTCCATCGCTGCGGCGCTGCCGATACCTCCGGATGCACCTGTGATTAAAATGGAAACTTTGCTCATTCGACAACTCCTAAATAAACTTTCAAACCAGGGATAGTTTACCTATTAACCCGGCGACAATATATTGTCGCCGGGTTAATAATTACACATCACAATTGTGTTTCGTCTCAGGAACCCGCAAAACGACTCCGGTAGTCGAGCGCACGCTCGATCCGTTCTTGCGTGGCGGGGTGACTGGATAGGTAACTGTTGATTTCATTGTCGGAGGCAGAAGCGTTTTCAGCCATGCCGCTGGTATTCGATTCGAGCGCCATGAACTTGCGCATCATGTTGATGAAATGTACTGGATCGATCCCCATCTCAACCATTTTTTCCAACGCAAAATCGTCCGCTTCAGTTTCGTGCTGTCGCGAATAGCTACTCTTGAGCAAAAAGGCTGGCAGGGCTATCGCGATATTGGATATCGCGGTGGCATCACCGAGCAACAGGGCCACAATCACGGTAAGCGCCGATGAATGAATGACTTGCTGCAACCCGTGGCGTTGTACTACATGCGCAATTTCATGTATTAGCACCGAATCGATTTCTTCGTCTCGTTCGGCCAGATCCACTAATGCGTCGGTAACCACAATGTCCCCCGAAGGCAAAGCAAAAGCATTTGCCAGGTTCTTCATCGACCTGAAATGCAATTGAAAGCGGTATTCGTCCTGACCAATGCTGTTTAGTATTCGCTCAAATCGCTGGTTTATCCTGTCCTGTACTTCGGCGGGCAGTTTAGAATCCTGAAGTAACCACTTGTCCAGCCCTCCCAGGGTTCCGCTACCGAGCTTTTGATACACCTCGACTGGCATCGAGCGCGCAATTTCGGTCGAAATCCACGGTATTCCCTTCCAGATAAAACCGAGGCTAAAGACTATTACGACTATTAGCGACAGGATTACCCAACGCCATTGACTTTCGAGTCGATGTAGAAGGTGGTAACGCCCATCGTGGTGCTTCACTTGCTTTAACCAGCGGTCTATCGCATCGTTATCTTCGCAGATAAATACCGAGCCATCGGCAAAAGTGATATGACGGGGGATGTTCCCAATGCGTTGACTGAAGTTAAGCGTAGACTGCTCGCCCCGAAAAACCTGGCCATCGGTCTGCAGTCGATAAGTCTGCTGATCGAGTTCAAGTGCCGCAACAGTTTGTGCGGAACTATGTTCCGGGTACCATTGGCCCGCCAGACCGATCAAAGAGCGATATCCATATC
Organism: uncultured Gammaproteobacteria bacterium; assembly: GCA_964544945.1. Classification (GTDB taxonomy): domain Bacteria; phylum Pseudomonadota; class Gammaproteobacteria. The sequence continues at coordinate 9,578 of CAZJEJ010000058.1, forward strand.
CAGATCCAACGCGTCGCCCAGCTCATCGCCGATTGCCGACTGATACTCCTGTTGCTGCGTCACGTATTTGGACAGGTTTCCTTCGATCAATGCGAAAGTACTGTCAGTCTTATAACGCGCTACTCGAACTGCGGTCCAGGGATACGCGAGTCCGAGCGTGATAATCAGTAAAATGGTGTTCCCCAGGTAAACGCCAAACAATCCCATCACCTTCATCGCCGAGTGTAGTTGAAACCCCTTGTCCAGATTCGTGCTATCGAATATATAATTTCGAATTCTAACGGTGACGTAAGCGCGCAGCCAAAGGCCGAGCAGGATGAAAAACAGGTAAATCAGCCCGAATATCCCTAACATTTCGCCCTCGGGCGGCTGGTTTGAACGGATTGAAGCCAGTAAGCCTGCACTTCCAGCTATTGCTGCAATCGCAGCAACCAGCAAAATGCCAATCAGGAAAGCCTTAATATAGGTCCTGTAATAGGTCCCCGAGGTAATATAGGCGGCAAATTTACCCTGGCCGAAAGTCACATGATTGACATAATAATTAGCCAGCCTGGCCTGAACCAGCGGGATCATCAGATAGACTCCCAGTACGCCAAGACCCGCTAGAGGGGCCAGCTGGCTGGGATCTACCAGCGATGAATAATAGAGTGCCGCTCCTGCAACGAGCATTACTAACAACGGCGTAATCGGCAAAATCAGCAAATAAAAGATAACGGGGCGGAGCTTGCCACCGAAGTTAAAGCGCACGTTTCGATACTGGCTCATGCGCGTCCTGAAGCGCATCGAATTCCACACGACCCAGGGCATTGCCAACACCAGAAAAATTGCAAAAACACCAGCCGCCACTGGGAAAAATTGCCCAAGCCCGAAGTATAGCAAAAGCACAGCTATCGCGATCAGGCGACCTTTCAGGATCATCCAGGGGGTGGCTAAATAATGAAATTCAGTGCCAGCAAGTCGGATGTTACCGTAAAAATACCGTCGCTTACGTACAGTCGCCCAGGCTGAATATATTCCAAGTGTGAGCAGGGTGAGTAAAATATTCACGATCCAGATACGAAAATATTCACCGCCGCGCCCGGTAAATTCAAAAGGAGTTGTCTTGTCATTCATGTTGATCAGCATAACTTGATCCTGTTGCCTTTAATCTGGTTTCGGAATTAACCGCCTGTACTCATTCGATTTGGGTAATTCACTACCCCGGTCAACCCAGGAAACATCGACAGGAAATGTCGCGATATCGATTCAAGCGAGGTAATAGTGACCAATAATACCGCCGAATACAATCGCCCCGACCCAGTGATTGTGCAGGAAAGCAAGAAGGCACTCCTCAGGCTCACGATACATGATCATTAACTGTTCGTAGGCCAGGAATATGCTCGCGACAGCGAGTGAGTAAAAGTAAATCCCCGAAAATGCCAGTTCACGACCCGCCAACCAGAGGCTCAGTATAAACAAAATTTGAAACAGCCCGATCATCGCCCGGTCAAATTCGCCAAATAGAATAGCCGTCGACTTGACGCCTATTTTCAGGTCATCCTCACGATCGACCATGCTGTACATGGTATCGTATGCAACCGTCCACACTAATGTAGCAACATACAATAACCAGGCTTGCCTGGGCAGGCTTTCGGTCTGTGCCGCAAAAGCCATCGGCACCGACCAGCCAAAAGCGGCGCCGAGGTGTACTTGCGGTAGATGGTGAAAGCGCTTCATAAAAGGATAGCTGGCGGCGAGTAGCACCCCGCCGATAGAAAGCCAGATAGTGAAACGATTCAAACTAAGCACCAGTAGAAATGCCAGCAAACAAAGCACTGCAAATACCATCAAGACTTCTTTTTCGCCAATGCGTCCGCTGGTTAGTGGCCGGTCCCGGGTGCGCGAAACATGCAGGTCAATATGCCGATCGGCAAAATCGTTGATCGCACAACCCGCCGAGCGCATCAGGAAAACACCAGCGACAAAGACCAGCAGCACCCTGGGATCGGGCATCCCTTCACCTGCCACTGCGAGCGCCCATAAGGTGGGCCAGAGCAACAGGTAGACGCCGATTGGTTTTTCGAATCGGATCAGCTCTCCATATAGCTGCAATTTTTGCCCTAGTATAGATTTCATATTTTTGCGGTTTTACTTACTCAGATCTCAACTATTGGTTACTATACCGGGCGATTTAACAACTGTCAGAACGCATTTAATGATACGTGATTTTGAGGGTGTTTCACCAACCTTAGCCGACTCCTGTTATATCGATCCTTCCGCCGTGGTTATTGGTGACGTCGTAATAGGAGAGGGTAGTTCGGTATGGCCGTTAACCGTGATTCGTGGTGACGTTAATATTATCCGTATCGGCAATAACACCAATATTCAGGATGGTTCGGTTTTGCATGTCTCGCATGCAGGTGATTTCAATCCCACCGGCGCAGAATTACACCTCGGAGACGAAGTGACCGTCGGACACAAGGCGCTTTTACATGGATGTCGAATAGGCAACCAGTGCCTGATCGGCATGGGGGCTACTGTCATGGATAATGTCATTGTCGAAGACCAGGTCATGCTCGGCTCGGGTTCCCTGGTCCCGCCCGGCAAGACCCTCGAATCGGGCTACCTCTATCTCGGTAATCCAGCCCGACGAGTCCGTGAACTCAACGATAGCGAGAAACAACAATTCGTTTACCTGGCCGAGCACTATCGACTACTAAAACTCAAATACCAGGCGATAGTATAAAAATCGAGGAAGGGAAAGTAAAAAAAGACCCTGGAATGGTCGAGGTACAGGAAATCTCTTAACCTCAGGATGCAATTTCACGCATACCACTCAATGCCAGTTCCAGTGTCTGTGGGTTACGCGCGGTAGACGGGTAAACCATATACACGGGGCGTTGCACGCTTGGCGCTCGCTTAACCAGAAATAACCTTGCCTGCTCGATGTAGGGTTGCACCACACGAACTGGAAAATAACCCGAGCCGCCATTTTGCAGAATATATTCCAGCCCGAGCGCTCCAAGACCCACCGATACGGCCGGTGTTTCCATATCTGGAAAGGCTTCACTATGCCGGGCCCGAAATACATCCCCCCAGTCGACAAATATATAATCCTCAGCCCAGCCCTCGCTGACAACCCTTTGGTCGGTGGTTACCAGCACCAGGGTTTCTTCAAACAGGTCTTCGACGATCAACCCCGGAGTCTGTCGGGGTTGATACATCACACCGATGTCCAGCAACCCATCGGCTAGTTGGCGCATCAGGCTCAGGGAGTAATCCGCCTCCACATGCAGGGCTATATCAGCGGCATTGCTACGCATCCACGGAATCCATTTCAAAATCAGGCTATCCCACAGGCTTACCTGCGAACCGAGGCCAATGCTGTGACTAAAGCTTTCCGGCAGGGTAATACGCTGGTGCGCCTGTTGCCATAAACGTTGAATATTGAGCGCATATTGACGAAAGTGCTGCCCCGCAGATGTCAACTCAACGCCCGCATGCCCTCGTACGAACAACCTGCGCCCGAAATCGTCTTCCATCAATTTAACCCGTGCACTGACGGTCGACTGAGTGACGTTCAAATTCTCTGCTGCGCGATTGAAATTGCCACATTCGGATATTTCCAGAAAAGTACGGATATATTCCAGTTTCATGTTTTAAATCCAAATAATTGGTATCGAATATTTCGATTGAATTATACAGAATATATTGCTTTTCAAATACCTGTATTTATTTAGACTCAACGACCCGAAGACCAACCTATCCCATCGACGAGGTATCAATGAAATCCACTAATCGGTATGTAACTGTTGCCATCAAGAGAATTTGACGATTTGCCTGATCAAAAACCCTCATACGACGACCCGATAACTGGTATCTCGCTGCTGGTCTTCTCTCTATTCCTGTTTTCATTGCAGGATGTAGTAATCAAGTACTTTAGCGATCAATATTCGGTGCTACTGATCGTTTTTGTCCGTGGAATCATCGCCGCCAGCCTGATGCTGCTAGCAATGCGATTGATCAAAACCCGCATATCACTGATCTCGCGGCGACCATACCTTGCACTAGCGCGCGGATTGCTCGGCTTTTCCTCGTATACTACTTATTATCTCGCGATCGCCTCGTTACCGCTGGCCGAAGTCGTGGCAATCGCATTCACTGCACCACTATTTGTCACCGCGATGTCGGCTTTGTTACTCAAAGAACAGGTCGGATTACGCCGTTGGCTCGCAGTATCGACTGGCTTCATAGGCGTGTTGATTATCGTCGGACCTTCGGGACAACTTTCCAGCCTTGCGGTATTGCTCGCTTTTTCAGCCGCTATTACTTACGCATCGCAAACGATCATCACGCGTTACCTCAGCTGGCACGATAATCCACTCACCATCGCATTCAATGCGACTGTGGTATTTACCCTCGCGAGTGGCATATTGGGTTTGTTGTTAGCTAGCGGCGTCATCGCAGTAACGTCTCAACATCCGTCGCTGGTGTTTTTGGCCCGCGACTGGGCAATGCCAGAGTCCCTCGACCTGGGACTGATGATTTTCCTCGGATTTAATGGCGCGGTAGGTTTCTATTGCATGGGAAAAGCTTACTGCGTCGCTCCCGCCAGCGCTATTTCGCCATTTGAATACACTTATGTACTGTGGGCGATTATTTTCGGATACCTGTTCTGGTCAGAAATACCCAGTAGCACAACGCTGATCGGAGTTTTGCTATTAATCAGCAGTAGCCTTTATATCTGGCATCGCGAGCG